>JBAQGU010000768.1:0-8499 GCA_049287975.1 Roseiarcus sp. | reverse complement strand
GGCCGAGGCCGACGCCGGTCTTGCGCCCATCGGGGCGGCCGCCCTGATAGAATTTCTCGAAGACGCGCGTCAGGTCGGCGGGCCTGATGCCTGGCCCCTCGTCGGTGACGGAAATGAGCACTTCCGCGCCCGCCCGGCGCGCGTGCACCGCGACCTGACCTTCGCCGCCATATTTCTGGGCGTTGTCGAGCAGATTGAACAGGACCTGTTCGATGAGGCCGGCGTCGCCGCGCACGAAAGGCAGGTCGCGCGCGAGGCTGGTGGTGAATGTCTGGCCCGGGAAGGCCTTGCGAGCCCGCTCGACCGCCGAACGCGCCACCTCGGCGATTTCGACATATTCGTTCTTGGGGCGGAGGGCGCCCGCCTCGATGCGCGACATGTCGAGCAGATTGGCGATGAAACGGGCCAGGCGCCCAGCTTCCTCCTCGATCGATTTCAGGAGGTCGCGCCGCTTTTCCTCGGTGAGCGAATCGCCAAATCGTTGCAACGTCGTCACCGCGCCGGTGATCGAGGCCAGCGGCGTTCTGAGGTCATGCGAAAGCGAGGCGAGCAGGGTTGTTCGGAGCTTCTCGTTGTCTTCCAGCGCGGCGGCGCGCAGCGAGTCTTTCACCAGAAGCGCGCGATCGACGGCGATCGCCGTCTGATCGAGTATCAGGGTCAGGGCGTGATCCATCGTCGGAGAAATCGTCGCCGCGGGATCAGCCGGCTCGAAGCCGCACACGCCAACGGTTCCGCGCGTCGTCCGCAGCGGGCGAAACTGAAATCGTATGTTCGGCAGCGTGCCCGTCTTCCACCCTGCCTCCTCGCCCTTTTCGAAGGCCCAGCGCGAGGCGCTGGTCTCCCCCGGACTGAGCGAGTCCAACGGCGGCCAGCCCGACGCCAGGACCAGGTCCGATTCCTCCGGCAGCAGCATCACGACGCAGCGCGCGGCGAGCGTTTTCTGCGCATAGACCGTCGCGGCCAACAAGATGTCGTCGAGCGCCACGGCGCCCGATAGCTTGCGTGACAATTCGAACAGCGAACGCGTCGTCTGCGCGTTCTCGCGCGCCAACCGCTCCTGATCACGCGCGCGGCCGGCGAGCCAGCCGACGAGAAAAGCGACGATCAGGAAGATCCCGAGCGCGAAGAATTCTTGCGGCTCGGCGATCGTGAACATGTAGAGCGGAGGAATGAAGAAGAAGTCGTACGCGAAAAACGAAAGGATCGCCGCCGCGGTCGCCGAGCGCAAGCCGAACTGGGCCGCGCAGAACAGCACCGCCGTCAGAAAGATCATCGAAACATTCGGGAGCGATATCACGAGCGTCAGCAGCTCGCCGATTCCGACCGCCGCCGCGACCGAAACGATCGCGGCGAGGAGACCGATCGACAGGCGCGGGCCGAAGATCGCGCCGAGCCGCTCCCCGAGGCCCTTCGTCCTCGGACGCTCGTTTTGGGGCTGTTCCCCTGTGACGACGTAGACGCCGACCAGTTCGGCGCGCCGCAACAGCGCGTCCGAGAGCGAACGGCCGAGGTGGCGGCGAATAAAACCCGCGCGCGAGCGTCCGACCACGATTTGCGTGATGTTTTCCCGTTGCGCATAGGCGAGGATTTCGGCGGGAAGATCATGCCCCATTAGCCGGGCCGTCTCCGCGCCGAGGCTCTCCGCGAGATTCATCGCATCGTCGATGCGTTTCGTCCGCGCGCCCGCCTCCTCGTGTTCGGGCGCATCCACAGTCACCGCGACCCAACCGGCGTTGAGGCCTGTGGCAAGCCGGCTCGCGGCCCGCACGACATCCATCGATTGCGCGTCTGGCCCGACGCAGACCAAGAGGCGCTCGGCAGTCTCCCACGGCCCCTCGATCGCGCCCTGGCGCAGGTGTTCGACCATCTGGTCGTCGACCCGCGCCGCCGTGCGGCGCAACGCGAGTTCGCGCAGCGCCGTGAGGTTCCGCAACGTGAAGAACTTCTGCTGCGCGAGCCTGGCGGTCTCCGGCAGATAGACCTTGCCGTCCTTGAGGCGCTGGATCAGATCCTCGGCGGTGATGTCCACCAGCACGATGTCGTCGGCGTCGCGGAGGACGATGTCGGGCACGGTCTCGCGAACGACGACGCCGGTCACGCGCGAAACGACGTCGGCGAGGCTCTCCAGATGCTGAATGTTGAGCGCCGTCCATACGTCGATGCGGGCGCCGAGCAGCTCTTGGACGTCCTGCCAGCGCTTGGGGTGGCGGCTCTCCGGCGCGTTGGTGTGGGCGAGTTCGTCGACGATGATCAGCTTGGGCCGTCGGCGGAGCGCCGCATCGAGATCGAACTCCTCGATCCGCGTGCCTTGATAGTTCACGACGCGGCGCGGCAGAATTTCGAGATCGTGCGTCAGCGCCTCCGTCTCGGCGCGGCCGTGGGTTTCGACGAAACCGATGACGACGTCGACGCCCTCCTGCTTGACCGCCCGCGCGCGCTGCAACATCGCGAAAGTCTTGCCGACGCCGGGCGCGGCGCCGATGAATACGAGCAGCCGGCCGCGCTTGCCCTTCTCGGCCAGCGCGAGCAGGGCGTCGGGATCAGGTCGACGTTCGGAGTTGCGTTCGGTGGACAAGGGAGCGTCGCTTCGCCAGTTCGCGGCGCCCAGTATAGCGCATCCTGGGACGGTTCGAGCAAGTCGACCGCGGGCTCCGGATAACCAAAGCCGAGCGGACCACAGTTTGGCTCACTTTGACGGCGAAGTCGATTTCCTCGTCGGCGGCGGAGAAATGCTGACCGCCGGGGACGCGGGATAGGCGGACTCTTCCAAGAAAAGAGTGGGGCTCTCCGTCTCGTAGAGGGATAAAGAAATGGGCTACTTGGTTATGTTGCGGCTGTGGATGAACGGGCTTTGCGTCTCCGCTCGGGCGCCACGGGATGCGCTGCAATGTGGCTGCGTCCCGGGGCGAATCCACATCCCGCATCGGCCGTGGACGGGCGAGTCGAGCCCCGGATCAAATCCAAAGACGCGCATGACAAAACTGACGCAACGCATATTTCTGATCGCAGTCTTAAATCCGAACTTCGGAGGTTGTCGCCAGCGCGCGCCCTACCCTGGGCAGGGGAAGACCGGCGCGGACGGCGCGCTTTGATTTGGCTCCGCCTATTCTTCGGCCTCATCGTCGCCGCGCTGTTCCTGGCGATTTTCGGACCCCCGCGACGCCTCGCGCAAATCTTCGGCTGGCGGCTGGGGCGAACGCTCACCGTGGCCTTTAACCGCCTGTTGTGTTTCACGATCGACGCCCGCCTTCGCTTACACGGGACCCCGAGCCTTGCCCCTAAGCGGCTGATCGTGTCGAACCATGTCTCCTGGCTGGACATACCCCTGCTCGGCGCGATAGAGCCGATGACTTTCCTGGCAAAAAAGGAAGTCGGCGGCGCTTTCCTGGGCCGTCAGGCCGCGTTGTTGCAGGGAATCGTCTTTGTCGATCGGCAGCGTAAGCGCGGACTCCCTGAGGTCAACGCCAATATGGCGCGGGCTATGCGCGCGCGTGAGCCGGTCTTGCTGTTCGCCGAGGCGACGACCAGCGACGGCAACCGCCTGCTGCGGTTCCGATCATCGCATTTCGAAGCGATTCGACTGGCGCGCGCGGACGGCGCCGCCGGACACGGCGACGCGGTCGTGCAGCCGGTATTCCTGCATTATTCCGGGCTCGCCGGCCTGCCGGTCGCCCGAATCGATCGCCCGACTGTCGCCTGGTACGGCGACATGACGTTCCTGCCGCACCTCTGGCGCTTCTTGCGCGTCGGCGGGGCGACTTGCGAAGTCTTTTATGGCGATCCGATCCCGGTTCAGGCGGCGGCGGATCGCAAGCTGTTGGCCCGGGAGACCGAACGGGCGGTGAGGCATCTCGCCGAAAGGGCGCGGATGGGCGGCGGCGGCGCAACTTCTGCTATTCCTGCCGAACCCAAAACGGGCTAAGAATAGACGTCCGTCTTTGGAGACCCCTTATTGTCCAGGCTTGCCTCGCCCATTGAAGCGGCGAATGATGCAGCGGAATCGACCAGCCGGCCGACTCCGCGGATGTTCATCAAGTCCTTTGGATGCCAGATGAACGTCTATGATTCGCAACGCATGGCTGATTTGGCGGTCGGGGAGGGCTATACCGAGACTCAAACGATCGCAGACGCCGACTTGGTGGTGCTGAATACCTGCCATATCCGGGAGCGCGCGTCCGAGAAGGTCTTTTCTGAACTCGGGAAGATTCGCGACTTGAAAGAACGGCGCGCGGCGGCCGGCCTCGAGACCACGCTCGTGGTGGCCGGCTGCGTCGCACAGGCCGAGGGGCAGGAAATCCTGCGCCGCCAGCCCGCCGTCGATATCGTCGTGGGTCCGCAAAACTATCATCGGCTGCCGAAGCTGTTGAAGGCCGCGCTCGCGGTGGATACCGAGTTTCCGCTCGAGGACAAGTTCGATCACCTTCCGCCCAGTCCGCCGGAAGCCGTCCGTGCTCGCGGCGTGAGCGCCTTCGTCACGGTGCAGGAAGGTTGCGACAAATTCTGCTCGTTCTGCGTGGTGCCCTATACGCGAGGCGCCGAGACGTCACGGCCCGTCGGGAAGATTCTGCGCGAAATAGAGCACCTTGGGCAGGCGGGCGCCCGCGAGATCACGCTGATCGGGCAGAACGTCAACGCCTATCACGGGCGAGGCGAGGGCGACCGGGCGGCTAGCCTGGCCGATCTGCTGGCTGCGGCGGCCCGGATTCCCGGCGTCCTCAGGCTGCGCTACTCCACTTCGCATCCCCTGGACATGGGCGACGATCTGATTCGCGCGCATGCCGAGATCGAAGCGCTTGCGCCGTATCTGCATCTGCCGGTGCAATCGGGCTCCGATCGGATTCTGGCCGCGATGAACCGTCGGCACCGCGTTCGCGACTACCTCGACGTGGTCGCGCGCGTGCGCCGGGCGCGGCCCGATATCGCGTTCTCCTCGGATTTCATCGTCGGCTTTCCCGGTGAGACCGACGCCGATTTCGAGGCCACGCTCGCGTTGGCGCGCGAGGTCGGCTTCGCATCAGCTTACGCCTTCAAATATTCGTCCCGGCCCGGGACGCCCGCCGCCGAGGCCGAGGGACAGATCGACGGGGCAACAAAAGCGAGGCGTCTGGCCGCACTGCAGCAGCTGCTCGAGGCGCAGCGCCAGGCGTTCAATCACGCCACGGTCGGCCGCCGCTTCGACGTGATCTTCGACAAGCCCGGCCGACATGCCGGGCAGCTCATCGGCCGGACGCCCTATATGCAGTCGGTTCACGCCGACGCGGAGATTTCTCGCATGGGCGAACTGACCGAAGTCGAGATCATCGGCGTCAAGCCGAATTCGCTGGTCGGACGCGTCGTCCCGCGCCCGTCATATCGTTTGCGTAAGTTGGCCTGAAATCCCGAGGAGGATCTCTGATTTGAAAGCCCCTGACCAGACCGTGACGAAAATCGCCGCCGTCGCCCCCAAACGGGAACTGGAGCGACGCGATACGACGCCGATGGAGGTTACACTCTCGTTCGACGACAATCGTCTGGCCTCGGTCGTGTTCGGCCATTACGACCAGAATATCGCCCGCATCGAGCGCCGGCTCGGCGTGACCGCCAACGCCAACGGCAATCAAATCCTCATTCGCGGCCCCAAGGAGGCGAGCGAGCAGGCGCGGCGTGTGTTCGAAATGCTCTACCAGCGCGCCAAGCTCGGCCAACCCGCGGGCGAAGGCGACGTCGAGGGCGTCATCGAGGAGACCGCTTTCCAGGGAACATTGTTCCCGGGCGAACTCGATCCTGGTTTTGAGGCGTTCAGCCATATCAAGACCCGCCGGCGCGGGGTGGTGCGGGCGCGAAACGCCGCTCAGGACCGCTATCTGGCCGCCTTGCGCAACCACGAACTCGTTTTCGCCGAGGGACCCGCCGGCACCGGCAAGACCTGGCTCGCCGTCGGGCACGCGGTCTCGTTGCTGGAACAGGGAATCGTCGAGCGGCTCGTGCTCTCGCGTCCCGCGGTCGAGGCCGGCGAGCGATTGGGCTTCCTGCCCGGCGACATGAAGGACAAAGTCGATCCTTATCTGCGTCCGATATACGACGCGCTCTATGATTTCATGGAGGGGCGCGTCGTCGAGCGCGGACTTCAGACCGGCATGATCGAAATTGCGCCGCTGGCGTTCATGCGCGGGCGCACTCTGTCGAAGGCCGCGGTTCTGCTCGATGAAGCGCAGAACGCCACTGCGATGCAGATGAAGATGTTCCTCACCCGCCTGGGCGAGGGCTCGCGCATGATGGTCAACGGCGATCCGACCCAGACTGATCTCGCGCCGGGCCAGATCTCCGGTCTCGGCGAGGCGATTGATCTATTGAGCGGCCTCGAACGCGTCGGCCATGTGAGATTCCGGCACGGCGACGTCGTGCGGCATGAACTGGTGCGCCAGATCGTCGAGGCTTATGAGAGCGCCAAGGCGAAGTCCGCTTCGGGGGCGCGGGCCGGCCTGGCGCGATGAGCGTGCGCGTCGATTTCGTCGAGAGTTCGCGAGCCTGGCGCAGGTCTCTCCCGGCGCGCAAGCTGGCGCGCCAAGCGATCGCCGCGGCGTCGATCGAAAGCGGGATCGCGTTGCGCCGCGGCGCCGAGGTCTGCGTTCACCTCGTCGGCGACGCGGATATCCAGGCGCTGAACGCGCAATGGCGCGGCGTGGACGCGCCCACGAATGTCCTCTCCTTTCCTGCTGTCGAACCGGCGCGCCTGGGAGAGGCCAGATTGCTGGGGGACGTGCTGATCGCTTTCGAAACGGTCAGCCGAGAGGCCGAACACGAGCGCAAGGCGCTCCGCGACCACTATCGCCATCTCGTCGTCCACGGTTTCCTGCATCTGCTCGGGTTCGATCACGTCGAGGACGGACAGGCCGAGGCGATGGAAGCGTTGGAAACTCGCGTTCTCGCCCGGCTCGGGGTCGCCGATCCCTACGATTCCATCCCATTGGCGGGCGCCGCTTGATGAGCGAGGCCGAAAAGGTCGAGCGCGCGTCCGACAGGTCTTCGCGCGACAGGCAAGGCAATCTGTTCGAGCGGCTTCGCGGTTTGCTGGGCTTGGGCGCAGGTTCGGTGCGCGACGATATCGAGGACGCGCTCGAGGGCGCGGACGGAGACGGCGACTTCACGCCGCAAGAGCGCGCGATCCTGAAGAACGTGCTCGGGCTGCACGATGTTCGCGTCGCCGACGTGATGGTGCCGCGCGCCGACATCATCGCCGTCCCCGCCGACACTTCGTTGAGCGAGCTGCTCGCGCTGTTCCGCACCGCCGGCCATTCGCGCCTGCCGGTTTTCGGCGAAACCCTCGACGATCCGCAGGGAATGATCCACATCCGGGATTTCGTCGATTTTCTCGCTTCCGAACCCAAGTTCGGCTTGGCGCCCCCCAAATCCGAGGCCACGGCGCGCGAACGCGCGTCGGGCGTCGAAGTGGGCATGAACATGCCGTTGTCGGCGGCGCCTATTCTCAGACCGGTTCTATTCGCGCCGCCCTCGATGCCGGCGCTCGATCTGCTGGTGAAGATGCAGGCGTCCCGGACGCACATGGCCCTGGTGATCGACGAATACGGCGGGACCGACGGCCTCGTTTCGATCGAAGACGTGGTCGAGGCGATCGTCGGCGACATCGAGGACGAGCATGACGAAGCGGAGCGTCCGAAGGTCGCCGCCGGCGCCGACGGATCTTTCATCGTCGAGGCCCGCGCGGCGTTGGACGACGTTTCCCGGACCGTCGGCTTCGATTTTTCCACGCTGCCTCAAGCGCAGGACGTCGATACGATCGGTGGTCTGATCACCGCGATCGCGGGCCGTGTGCCTGGGCGCGGCGAACTCGTCGCCGGTCCCGGCGAGTTCGAATTCGAGGTGCTCGACGCCGATCCCCGGCGCGTCAAGCGGCTCAAGGTTCATCCACATCCGGCCGTCGCGCGCCGGGTGGGGCGGACGCGGGGCGAAAAGGAAGCGACGCCACTGTCCCGCTGACGCGCTCTTTCGAGTGACGGGGGCAATCGGGTTATGCTGGCCGGCGTTGATTCGCGAGCATGGGAACTTCGACCTTGACCTCTTCGGTTTCGACGCATCCAGCGACGGTAGACGCGCTTGGCGCCCTCAGTCGCAGCGTCATCTTGGCGTGGGGCTGGCCTCGCCGACTCATCGGCTTTTCGGCCGGCGCCGTGGGAGCCCTGGCGTTGCCGCCGTTCGGCTTCGCGCCGGCTCTCTTGGTTCCCATGATGACCGCGGTCTGGCTGATCGACGGCGCGGCCGATCGGGGCCTCGGCGGCCAATCGCGCTGGGCCTCGCTCCGCGCGGCTCTCGGCGTCGGCTGGTGGTGGGGCTTCGGCTACTTCGTCGCGGGCTTCTGGTGGTTGGGCGCGGCTTTTCTAGTCGACGCGGACAGGTTCGCCTGGGCGCTGCCCCTGGGCGTGCTCGGCGTGCCGGCCGCGCTCGCGATTTTTCCCGCGATCGGATTCGCCCTGGCGCGCCTTGTCTGGCCGGCCGGCTCCG
>JBAQGU010000767.1:0-3158 GCA_049287975.1 Roseiarcus sp. | reverse complement strand
CGCCAACACGGCGGTCGGGACTATCCAATCCAGCTGCGACGCACGTCTAAAACGGCAGATAGGAATAGACCATCAGCACCATTATGGTCGCTACCGATAATATGCACGTGTAGTAGCTGATGTATAGCATCAGATTCTTCCAAAACAAGATTCGGGAAGAAATCGCGCAAAGGGTTTGCAGACGCTCGAGTTCCGTCGCTTCGCTTTCCGGCGGCGGAAACATGGTGGGGTCCGCATTTCGTATGATGACCAAATTTGCGCGACCCATGCGCGGGTAGCGCGGCAGAAGACAAAGCAGCAGGCAGAAGTAGATGACGAGAAACGGCGTCATCACCATCGCGAGCGAGAAATAAGACGGGAATTTATCACGAGCGCCGAGCACGGGGCCCATCATGATCCCGACGAACACGATCGCGACGTTGGCCTTGAAATCGCTGATGCGAATCGCATCGACGAGAAGACCGTTGGTGGCGCGAAAATAGGTCGCGGGGTCCTTGGCCATGTCGCGATCCGCTACGGCGCGCCTATGCCGCCCGCGGGCCGCCGATGCCGCAATTCATCGAGGGAGCGGGAGCGGATGTCCAGCGTCCCGCTCAATCGGGGATGGGCCGGGCGAGGTTGCTGCGGGCGGCGGCCTCGAAATGCGCGGCCAGCACCGGCGAGCGGTAGATTTGGGGCGCCTCGAGGAACCGGCGTCGAAATTCTATCATGCTCGCTCGCCATTCCGCGCTGCTCAGATGCGCAAATTCCGCGCGCAGCTGCCGCGAATTTTCATCGAACGCCTCGGGCGTATCGCCCAGCGGCGTGAGGTCGAGATCGAGCATCCAGAGGCGTGTCTTCTCGCGCAGTCGCGCCTTCGCGCCGGATGCGGCCGGATCCGCATGATAGGCCAGATGATCGCTGGTGGCCGTAATGGTTCGCGCTACCCAGTCGCGATCTTCCTCCGAGACGGTCGAGTCCGCGCTGTCCCGCAGCCAGACTCGAGCCGAGCAAGCCTCGTTGTCGTCGCGATGAACGTCATAGACGCTGTCGTGATACGCGATAGTGCAGGCCAACAGCCGGGTCGGGCCCGCCCCGGCCAGTCCTGCCTCGGGCGAATAGAGTCCATGGCGCCGCCACAAGGTCTCGAGATGCCGCAGACCGTGGTAGAGGCGCCCGGGTCGGCCCATCTCGGCGAACAATCCGTCCTTGGCGGAATCGCCGAGGGGAACATGCTCGAAGAGGTCCTGGAGTTCTCGCCAACGCGCGTTTTCTGCCATTTGTCCCCGCCGGAGATGCGGCCTCGTTCTTCCTCGGACTGATGCCCACCCCATAGAGGCCGCCCTTCCTCTGTGTACCATTCAATGTCCGTAATATACGATGAGCACTGTCGCCGCCAAGACCGAGCATAAACAGACAGTGAAACTAATTTGTAAACAGCGCGTCTTCCAGAACAATATGTGCGACAAAATCGCGCACGTCATTTGAAGTTCCAAGACCTCGCGGCCGGTGTCGTCGACGAAGTGGAAATCCCTCGGCAATGCGGTCCGCGAAACCACAAGCGTCGATCCGACGCGCCGGGGATAGCGGGGCAGGATCGCGACGAACAGACAAAAGAAAACCACGAGGAACGGACTGACCAAAACCGGCAACGTCAGGAAGTGGGGATATTTGTCGCGCGAGCCGATGACCGGGCCCATCACGATCGAGAGGAAAAACATCACGATGTTGGCCTTGAAATCGCTGGCCCTGATAGCGTCGGTGTAACCGGCGCTGAGTCCGCGGTAATAATCGGCAAAGTCCACCACCATTTGAAAGCGTCGCTTCCCCGGTTCGCGAGTCTGCGCCGATGCGCCTTCGCATGACGATTATGTAAGAGAACACGGGGGGTTGTCCAGCGCGCGTCAGGCCACGCGATGTGCTCTGGGCCACACTCCGAGAGCACTGTGGTTTAGTCGGCAATGAGGGGAGCGTTTCGAAGCCGCCCCGCAAGACCAGGCGGACCCAGCCAAATAAACGAATCGATCTCCGGCGAGCGCGAGGGAGCCGACAGTCGCGCTGCTCGACAAACAATTGTCATGCTCGCGAACCTGCATCGCGAGCGCGGGCAGCCGGAATACCACGACCGCACGTGGCTTGCCCGTTTTGCGGTGTTTTCGATGGCTCGCCGGCTACGACGTATCGCTTCGCGGGAATGACGCAGGCGGGATGAAGCATTTATTCCCCGCCGTCTCCCAACCCTCATGGCGGCGCGAACAAGTTCACGACCGCGACCTCGAGGCCCAGCGGATCGAGCCGCAGCACGCCGTCCCTACAGATCCGCGTCTCTAGGATATCGTCGCGGCCGCGCTTGTGATGAACTACCCTCCTCGATCGGCGTCGAGGAGATAGTGCATGACGCTCGGCAGCGAGAAATAGCCTTCGAGCTTGGCGCCGTGATCCCGCGCGGCGGCGCGAGGGGAAGGCGCCTCGACGACGATTACGGGGGCTGGGAACCTCCAGCGAATCCGCCGGCAGCCGTGGCCCGCAATACACCAGGACGTCGGGTTCGAACACGGTTCCCGTGTCGATGCGCACCGCGGCGCCTTCGGTGAGCGCACGACAAGGGGCTTTCGCGACGGCTATCGCGTTCTTGAGCGCGGAATAGGCTTCGCCCTTGGTCTCGGTGTGAGCGACGCGCTCGGGAGACATGGAGACAGGAGCGCCGTCCTGCAATTCCCAACGGCCGTCTTGCCCCTCGGTCCAAACGAGGTACTCGTCGAGTCATACGAGACGTTGCGAGATCGGCCATCGTGGTAGTTTACCCACAAAGGCGAGGGCCGGCGAACCGTGTCTTCCGCCACCGGCAACCGCGATCGAGCGGCCGCGCCTTGCGGGGGCCGCCCTGCGCGGCCTATATTTCGAAACGAGATCACGGCCGCACCACTCTTCCCGACTCGAGATTCCGACAAGACCCGAGAATGCCCACCATCGACGTCAAACCGATCAGCAACCGCAAGCCCGGCGCCAAGCCCGAGACGGCCAACGAGCCGTTCAAGCGGGCGCTCGCCTCGTGCACGCGCGCGATGTCCCGGCGCCCCGAGCTGGAAATTCTGTTCGCCGCCGACAAGCCCGCGCTGGTCGTCGGCCCGGACGGCGCCAAGGCGCGCCTGCCGGAGCCGCCGCGCAAGCCCAATCCG
>JBAQGU010000766.1:0-3978 GCA_049287975.1 Roseiarcus sp. | reverse complement strand
GCCCCGAGCTCTGCGTGCGCCTCGCGCCCGGGCGCGAGCTGTTCGGCGGCTGGCGTCCATAACGGCAACCCATTGGCGACGCCGCGCGACCGCGGTATCAGCTTTCGATGCGCCAAGACGTTCTCTACGCCCTGATCCTGTTCTGCTTCGTCTCAGGGGTCACGCCGGGCCCCAATAATGTGATGTTGATGAGTTCGGGCGTGAACTTCGGGTTCCGCCGCACGCTGCCGCATCTGCTCGGCGTCGTGCTCGGATTCGCCTTGATGGTCGCGCTGATCGGCCTCGGACTCGACGCGATCTTCGCGCACGTCCCGCAGTTGCTGCCGATCATGCGCTGGGCCGGCGCCGCCTATATGCTGTGGCTCGCCTGGCGCATCGCCAATTCCGGACCGGTGCGGGACGGCGACGCGCGGGGGCGGCCGCTCGGCTTTTTCGGGGCAGCGGCCTTTCAGTGGATCAATCCGAAAGCCTGGGCGATAGCCATCAGCGCGCTGACCGCCTACGCCGTCAGCGACGATTATGCGATCTCGGTCGCCGCGGTCGCGTTGACCTATCTCTCGATCGGCATGCCGAGCAGCGGCGCCTGGGTGCTGTTCGGAACGGCCATGCGCAAGGCGCTGAGCGACCCGCATCGCGTGCGGCCGTTCAATCTGACGATGGCGGCGCTGCTCGTCGCCTCGATCGTTCCGGTGCTGTTCGAGTAGGACCGCTCCCTTCCCCGCTCGCGCTCTTTGTTATTGCGAGCGCGGCGAAGCAATCCATCTCTCCACAAGAACGCCCCTCGCTGCGTTCGCTGCACCCCTCCTGTAGTCGAAGGCGCGACGACGGGCGGCGGACGGAACCCTGGACTGTGCCGGCTCACCTGAACGGGGGCTCGTCGAAGCTGCGTAGTTTGCGCGAATGCAGCTCGGAGCGCTGGCGTTGCAGCAACTCCAACGCCGCGATGCCGATCTGCAGATGCTGGCCGATCGCGCGATCATAGAAGGCGTTCGCGGCGCCGGGCAATTTGATCTCGCCGTGCAGCGGCTTGTCGGAGACGCACAGGAGAGCCCCATAGGGCACGCGCATGCGAAAACCCTGCGTCGCGATCGTCGCCGATTCCATATCGACCGCGATTGCGCGCGAAAGGTTGATGCGCCGGCGCTCCTGCGTCCAGCGCAGCTCCCAATTGCGGTCGTCGTTGGTGACCACCGTGCCGGTGCGGAGCCGCCGCTTCAGCGCCTCGCCGCGGTCGCCGGTGACATCGGCGACGGCTTCCTGCAGCGCGACCTGCACTTCAGCGAGCGCGGGGATCGGCACGTCCGGCGGCACCGCGTTGTCGAGGATGTTGTCCTGGCGGAGATAAGCGTGCGCGAGCACGTAATCGCCGATCTCCTGGGATTGCCGAAGCCCCGCGCAATGTCCGACCATCAGCCAGCAATGCGGCCGGAGGACCGCGATATGGTCGGTGATGGTCTTGGCGTTGGCGGGGCCGACGCCGATGTTGACGAGGCTGACCCCGCGCCCGTCGGCGCGCACGACATGGTAGGCCGGCATTTGGAAGCGATGCCAGACGAGGCCGGCCAGCAGCGCATCCGCCTCGGCCTGGTTGTGGCGGCCCTCGATCGTCACGTCGCCGGGCAGCACCAGCTTCTCGACGCCCGCATCTGCGCGCAATTGCTCGAGGCCCCAGCGCACGAACTGATCGACGTAGCGATGATAGTTGGTGAGCAGCACCCAAGGCTGCATCGCGCGCCAGTCCGAACCCGTGTAGTGCACAAGCCGCCGCAGCGAATAGTCGACCCGCGCCGCGTCGAACAGCGCCAGCGGCCGTTCCGCGCCGGGGCGGATTTCGAACGCGCCGTCGGCGATCTCGTCGCCTACCACCGTGAGCGAGGGCGCGGGAAAATGGCGCGCGAGTTCGGACGCGGTCACGCCGCCGCGACCGAGTTCGTCGCCGGCCTCGACGACGTAGGGGTAGGCGATTTCCTGTCCGCCGAGCCCGACTTCCATCTGGGCGCCGTACTCGGACGCGAGCGGCCCGAGCTGCTCGAGCAGATAGGGCCGGAAGTCTTCCGGATGCGTCACCGTCGTCGAATAGACGCCGGCCACCGAGAACTTGGCGAAGGCGCGCGGGTTCGCGGGGGTGGCGCCGTCGGGGCGATAGGTCACGCGCAAACGCGGATAGCGAAACAGCGCGCGGATCTCGGGCGTCGGCGCGACGCCGTCGTTCAGGAATCGGTCGAGCGCCCCTCGCAGGGCATCCACCGCCTCGCCGTAGCGCTGCGCCAGCAGGTCGACCGCCTGGCTTGGCGTTTCCGCATTTACGTATGTAGCGGGCACGCGGCCCTCCTGAATGCTTCCGCCGTCCAGAGTGGCTGCTTATCCGACGGGCTTCGCAGCTATGCAGGATATCTCGACGGTGAATTGCGGCGCGGCGAGCTTGGCCTCGACGGTTGCGCGCGCGGGCGTATGTCCCGGAACGACCCACGCCTCCCAGGCCACGTTCATTTCGGCGAAGGTCTTGATGTCGACGAGATAGATCGTCGTGGAAAGAAGATGCTTCTTGTCCGAGCCGGCCTTGGCGAGCAGGCCGTCGATGATCCCGAGGATCTCTTTCGTCTGCTCGCCGACGCTGCCGCCCGCGGCTTTGTCGGCCACCTGTCCCGACAGATAGATCGTATCGCCGTGCACGACGGCCCCGGACATGCGTGGGCCGACGCCGATGCGTTCGATGCTCATGGTATTTGCTCTCCCTGGTTGTAGACGCGGTCGCTTACCGCGTTTTCTTCGGCCGGACGGGGCACTCGCGCGCAGGCCGCGCTCCGCGAGCGCGGCTACAACTTCCTCAGGCCGGCGCGATGCCGGGAACGGCGCCGAGGAAATCGCGCTTGCCGATGTCGACGCCGGCATAGCGGAGGATGTCGTAAGCGGTCGTCAGATGGAAATAGAAATTCGGTAGCGCGAAATGCAGGAGATAGTTGGCCCCCTGCATCTTCATCTTGTTCGGCCCGAGCGGGATCACGATCTCGCGATCCGCGCCCGATTCGATCGCCTTCGCGTCGAGCGTCTCCAGGTAATCGAGCGTCCTCTGGATGCGCGCCTTGAGCTGGTCGAGCGTGGCCTCGTTGTCTTCGAACACCGGCGCCTGCACGCCAGCCAGCCGCGAAGAAACGTTCTTGGCGTTGTCGCACACGATCATGACCTGCCGGCCGAACGGCAGCATGTCGGGCCGCAGCCGCATCGTCATATACACCGTCGGATCGAACTTGTGCGCCTCCGCGTGCGCGAGCGCCTTGTCGAGAATGGCGGAGAAAGCCTTCAACATGACCTCGAAGACGGCTACGCTGGATTGATGAACCGAAAGCGGCATGGGGATCGTTTCCTCGTTGGGTCGCGACTCGCGCGCCAAGGCGCGCACGTTGCACACAATGGGGGAGAGTTCAACGCATCGAATTGGCTCACGCCGCGCGCGCCGTCACCTTCTCCCCAGCGCCCGATCACAACATCGGCGCCGCCGAGTCGCCAGTTTTACATTATGTATTAGTATAACTCGCGAAGTGGGGCCGTCGCACCGCCGCGGGAATCGGCTGATGCGCGCCTGTCGCCAAAATCCACCCCCAATTCGCGGTAGAACCGAGCGAGCCTCGTCGCATCGGTGGAAAACCATCCGGCGAGCCAATCGTGATAAATCGTCGCGGTCGCCTCGGCGGGAGCTCTGCCGCCGAGGACGCCGGCGATCAGGTGGCCGGCCATCATGCCGGACATGATCGCCTTCAAGACTCCGTGCGACGAAGTCGGATCGAGCATCGCCGCGGCGTCGCCGACCATGAACCAGCCGAGACCCGCCGCTTGCCCGGCCATCCGCCAGGTCACGTCGGCCCCGCGACTGCGCGCGCGAGGCGTCAGGCCGAGGAGCTGTGGCGGCGTCCAGTCGGAACGCGGTGGGCCGTCGAAGGAAACCCGCGTCCATTGGTAGAGCTTCGGGCGCACCAGGGC
>JBAQGU010000765.1:0-2640 GCA_049287975.1 Roseiarcus sp. | reverse complement strand
GTATTCGGCTGAACCGCGTAGCCCACGCGACCACGAAGTCGGCCTACGCCCGTGTCGCGGAATTTATCGGTCAGATTGAAAGCATTGACGCCGACTACGCCGCTCGTGTTCAGATTGCCGTTGCCATTGATGAAGGCGCCAAATTCGGCTTCGGCGCCGACCACCCAGGCGCCGCCGAATTGATAGTTAAATCCGGCCAAGCCACCGATATCGAATCCGCCGGACGTAACCGTTCCGCCGGAAAAAAACTGGCTGCTATAGTCCACAGAGCCGAAGGAACCGCCCGCGTAACCGCCGATGTAAAAGCCGGTCCAGGTGAAGGGAGCGACGTACGGAGCTGGCGGCGGCGCCTCTTTGCGGGTGGGCAGGTCGGCAGCGAGAGCTGCTGTCGACAAGGCGACACCAACCGAAGCGAACAGAGCGGATAGAAGTTTCATGACAGCCCCCAAACAAATCGAGAAAACGCCTCAGAGAGGACGATCGAACCTACTCAGCTTCCGTCGTTTCTTTATTAATTCAGGCTTCCGCCGGCAACATGTTTCTGCCTGAGTCCGTCGTTTTTGACTGGGGTGTGTCTCAAACGCCACAGCTCGCCTATCCGTTCCTGAGCACCACGTAACTATTCTCTTCCTCCTACCCGCTCACCGCCAGATGCCCATGATACCGCTCGCGCAGCTCCGTCTTCAACAGCTTGCCGGTCGCGGTGTGCGGCAGGCTTTCGACGAACACCACGTCGTCCGGCATCCACCATTTCGCAATTTTGCCGGAGAGGAAATCCAGAATCGACTCTTTGCTCGGGCTACAACCCGGCTTCGGCTGCACCAGCAGCAGCGGCCGCTCCTGCCAGACAGGGTGTGAGATCGCGATCACGGCGGCCTCGAACACTTCGGGATGCGAAACGACGAGGTTTTCGATCTCGATCGAGGAAATCCACTCGCCCCCGGATTTGATCACGTCCTTCAAGCGATCGGTGAGTTGCACGTACCCGTCGCCGTCGATCGTCGCGACGTCTCCCGTGCCGAGCCAGCCGTCCGCGTCGACGACCACGCCGCCTTCGCCCTTGAAGTAACCCGAGATCACCCAGTTGCCGCGCACCTTCAATTCGCCCACCGCCGCGCCGTCGTGCGGAAGATCCTGCCCATCGCGGCCGACGACCTTCAGTTCGACGCCGTAGACTTGGCGCCCCTGCTTGACCTGCATGTCGACGACCCGCTCGCGAGCGGTCCCTTCATGCTTGGGCAACGGCGTCCCGGTCGTCACCAGCGGGCTGGTTTCCGTCATGCCCCAGGCATGCAGGAGGAACACGCCGAGCAGATCGTGGAACTTCTCGATCGTCGCTCGCGGCGCGGCAGCGCCGCCCGAGAAAACCAATTTGAGCTTCAGGCGCGACAAATCCAGCTTCGCGCGATTGTTCTCGAGCCAAGCGAGGAAGTTGAGCCAGATCGTTGGAATGCCGCCCGCCTTCGTGCACTCCTCCTGTTCGAGCAGCATGTAGATGCTCTCGGGATCGAGCTTGGGGCCGGGAAGCACCAGCTTCGCGCCGCACATCGCGGCCGAAAACGGCAAGCTCCAGGCATTGGCGTGAAACAGCGGCACCACGACGAGGATCGAATCGCGCGCCGAGAGCGCGAGGGCGTCGGCCGAACAGGCGGCGAAGGCGTGCAGGATCGTCGAGCGATGGCTGTAGAGCACGCCTTTCGGGTTGCCGGTGGTCCCCGAGGTGTAGCAGAGCGTGCTGGCCGCATTCTCGTCGAACTGCGGCCAGTCATAGTCCGCGGAGGCCGCCGCGATCAGTTCCTCGTAGCAGAGCAGGTTCTTCACCGCGAGCTTCGGCATCTGGCCAGCGTCGCACAGCGCCACCCAGCCGCGAACCAGCGGAAGTTTTGGGGCCAGCTGTTCGACCAGGGGCGCGAAGATCGGATCGAAGAAGATAAACCCGTCCTCGGCATGATGCATGATGTACTGAAGCTGTTCAGGAAACAGTCTCGGATTGACGGTGTGCAACACGCGGCCGGAGCTGGTGATGCCGTAATAGGCCTCGAGATGCCGATAGCTGTTCCACGCCAGCGTCGCGACGCGATCGCCTTGTCCGACCCCGAGCCCGTCGAGTGCGCCCGCGACCCGTTTCGCCCGCGCGGCGACTTGCGAATAGTCGGAGCGGTGAAAGCGGCCTTCCGGGTCGCGCGAAACGATCTGACGATCGCCATGCCAGGTCGCGGCGTAATCGATCAGACTGGAAATGAGCAGCGGACGCTGCTGCATGAGTCCGAACATGACGAGTCTCCCACGTCCGCGTGACGGCTTGCTACGAAGCCAGGCGAGCGCCCGCGGATTTCGCCTTCAATCTGCTATCATTTTTCGAAACGAGCAAGGGATTCCCTTCTCCCGCTCCTGGGGGAGAACGCAGCGCCGGATGAGGGGCGTCGTCATTTTATTCGGCGCGCCCCTCACCCCAACCGAAGAGGGGGTTTTCAACCGCGGCGGGATCAGCGCGTCAATGCTGGGAAGCGGTCCGCACTCCATCGAGCGGACGCACCTCAGCCGCCAGCAGGCCCTTGGGGCCAGGTCCGAAACGCGCCAGCATCGAGTCGCCGGGCTTGGGGTCGATGAAGCCGTAGCGCCGCAGCGTCTCCATATGGA
>JBAQGU010000764.1:0-7396 GCA_049287975.1 Roseiarcus sp. | reverse complement strand
CTCCACGATCATGTAAATTATTTCAATGGGTTGACGATTCAGGCGTTTCCGTCATTTTCCGATGGAAAGAGCGCTTTTTTGCCCTTCGCTGTGACTTCCCACCGGCCGATGGCGTTCTCGACGAGCTTCTTGATTTTGAGGCGCTGTAGACCCTTTGCCTTTACGCCGATGGCGCCCGCCCATTCGGTCTGTGAGCCCTTGGGGTTCGTCGCCACCGCCCCCAACAAAGCCGCGTCGAGGTTTGTTTCGACTTACTAAACCTAAAGCTGAGAATCCGTCGGCTCGCCATCGGCAAGTTCAAGGGCGACCTCCATTCCGACACGGCGCAAGGCGCGATCGTTTCCGAGTGAGGCCGCGCCAGCTGCGGCAATACTTGCAGATTCCGGCGCAGTTCCCGCAAAGCCGCCGCGGTTCTTCCCTCCCCGTTCTTACGGGGAGGGGAATCCCCGCCGCCATACGCTTGACATGCGTGAGCGAATTGCGGAGCGTTCCCGCGGCAAATCCGAGCCGAAGCGGGAGGGATTGGTGTCTCCAACGGCATTCAGCTATGTCAGCGGCGTCAGCGGGGAGCCGTTGCTGGGCTCGACGATCGGGCAGGCGCTGGCGAGCGCCGCCGAGCGTTGGCCGGAGCGGCCGGCGCTGATATCGCCCAGTCATGGCGTCGCCTGGACCTGGAAGGAGCTGCGAGCCCGCACGCGCGATCTCGCTGCCGGCTTGCTCGCGCTGGGCCTGCGGCGCGGCGAACGCATTGGCGTCTGGTCGCTCAACCGGCCGGAATGGACGCTGACCCAGTTCGCCGCGGCTGAAGCCGGGCTCGTCTTCGTCACCATCAATCCCGCCTATCGGCTGCATGAACTCGAATATGCGCTGAAGAAGGTCGGCTGCGCGGCGCTGGTCGTCGCCACCCGCTTCAAGACGAGCGACTTCATCGGCATGGTCAATGCGCTGGCGCCGGAACTCGCTTCGGCGAAGCCGGGCGCACTGAAGGCCCAGAAGCTCCCCGATCTGCGCATCGTCGCGCAGATCGGCGAAACCGCCGCGGGAACCCTGGCCTTCGAGGAGGTCGCGCGGATCGGGGGCGCGGGCGAACTCGCGGCGCTGGAGGCGATGCGCGACGAAATTCAGTTCGACGACGCCGCCAACATCCAGTTCACCAGCGGCACGACCGGTTCGCCCAAGGGCGTCACGCTCAGCCACCACAACATCCTCAACAACGGCTATTTCACCGGCCGTGCGATGCGGCTGACGCCTGAGGACCGCATCTGCATTCCGGTGCCGCTGTATCATTGCTTCGGCATGGTGATGGGTAATCTGGCGGCGGTGACGCTCGGCGCGGCGATGGTCTATCCCGGCGAGGGTTTCGATCCCCTGGCGACCCTGAAGACTGTAGAGTCCCAGCGCTGCACGGCGCTGTACGGCGTCCCCACGATGTTTATCGCCGAGCTCGACCATCCCGAATTCGGCAGCTTCGATCTCTCCTCGTTGCGGACGGGCATCATGGCGGGCGCGCCTTGTCCGATCGCGGTGATGCTGAAAGTGACCGAGCGCATGCACATGCGCGATGTGACGATCGCCTATGGCATGACCGAGACGAGCCCGGTCAGCTTCCAGAGTTCGATAGAGGATACGATCGAGCGCCGCGTCTCGACGATCGGCCGCGTGCATCCTCATGTCGAGGTGAAGGTGATCGACCAACAAGGCCGCATAGTTCCGCGCGGAGAGCGGGGCGAACTCTGCACGCGCGGCTATTCCGTGATGTCGGGCTATTGGGGCGAAGAGGAGAAGACCCACGAGGCGATCGACGCCGCGCGCTGGATGCACACCGGCGACCTCGCCACCATCGACGCCGAGGGCTACGGCAACATCGTCGGGCGCATCAAGGACATGGTGATCCGCGGCGGCGAGAACCTCTATCCCCGCGAGATCGAGGACTATCTCTACAAGCACCCGAAGATCCAGGACGTCCAGGTGTTCGGCGTCGCCGACGACCGCTACGGCGAAGAACTCTGCGCCTGGATCCGTGTCCGCGCCGGCGAGACCCTGACGCCCGAGGAAGTGCGCGGCTTCTGCGAAGGACAGATCGCCCACAACAAAATCCCGCGCTACGTCGAATTCGTCGAGGCCTTCCCGCTGACCGTCACCGGCAAGGCGCAGAAGTTCCTGATGCGGCAGGCGGTGGAGGAGCGGCTGGGGCTGAGGCGCGCAGCGACCGCGTAACGGGGTCGATGGCGGCTGGGGCTTGGTTTCGTAAGACGACCTCGGCGTTAGGCAGTTCGAGCTGTTTCATCGCCAATCGACGATTCGCTTGCGACACGAAGAAACAGCGCAGCGCTTTGGGGAGCGTCATGCGGAAGCGCTCCGCAATATCAACCGTCATCCACGAGGATTCAGAGTTCGCCTGCCCAATCGTCACGAATCGCACTCCCCCGGCGACGCACATCTCCAACAATTCTATGTTCGGAAATGCTCCACCGTCCGACAGCACAACGAGCGCCGGTTCCCCGAGGTGGATCTGCCTTTCCAGCCTCGAGGACCAAGGGAGACTTCCAGCGAGAACGGACCCTGCGCAATGCCCGTTTCCACGGGGGATACCGTCGGGGCCGAAAGCTCAGATCAATGTCGCCCTTGGCCAGCTCCAAAACGCGTGGGTGCGGTGGCTCCCGCCCGACGACGCCGGCGGCTACCGAGAATCCCCGACTGGCAAGGTCGAGGGTGGTTCTCGACCACAACTCTTCAGAACCGCCCCAGGGGTCCCCGTCCATCGTCGAGACGAATAGAATGCTCGGTAGTTTCAAAGGCTTGCCTCAGAATCCCCATGAATTGAATTAGAACGAATATATTCAATGCCCTGACGCAATGCATCCAAGCGTTGGATGCTTGTCATCGCGCGTGATCTTACCGCCTCCCACAATTTTTCGGTATTTTCGTCCAGTTCGAGGCGCCGCCACGGCTCGATCGCGCGATCGCGCGTGTCCCCGCGCATGGACGCTACAGCCTAGACTCGCAGTGATCCGAAAGCACATCTGCAGACCGGCCTTGGAAATTAGCGAGATTTTGTTTCTGAAAATATGGAATCATGCTATTCTCTTCGTTCGACCCCCGATGACGAGAATCCGCTGTGCCCATCCTCTCCCGGAAACCCCGCCACCGCAGGCGAGTCCGACGCCGGCCAGCCGAGTCGCCGCTGTCACAGATCGCCGAGGCCGCCCAACGACCCATCGCTTGCGGTGGGATGTCGCACGGCCGCGCGCGGTCTCCTGAATGCTCGCCTTCAATCGTCGGCCTCGCGTCGCAATGGGAGCGAGGGAAACGTAACTCCCCACTCGATGGAAGCAGATCGCCTCGTTCCCAAACCGGCCGCATCGCCAGCGGCGGGCATGGCGCTCCCAAAAACGGGGCGGAAAGTCCCAGTCGCCCGGAAATGGCGTCGCAACGAATTGAAAAGATTGAATCCGCGCCCGGAAATGGTATGGTTTCGGGAGCCTCGAAGCCACAAGATCTGGTATACAGGCGCGCGGCTGACTGGCCGTTGCGACGAACGAGGGGGGCTCGGGATTGCAGGGAAACTTTTCCTCCCTGCAAGCCCTTGGAAACAAACGAAACCGAATTGGAATCCCTCCTGCTCCTCCCTGTTCGGAGGACGCCGATGCAACGGCGGCGACCGCCTCGTGGATTGAAGGCGCCGCGTCCAATCTCGGCGTCGCTCGGGGGAAATCGGCGCGGCGGCGGATGCAGGCTGCGGAAATTTTCCTATCCACAACTCCTTGAAAAGGCTCGAAACGGGAAAGGAATCCTGCGACCATCGCTCCTCGCGCCGACCCGAGCCGGCGTTCAGGGGGGAACGTTGTCGCCGTCGCTCCAACTGCCGTGCTGCCGCGCCGCGGTCTCTCCCGGCTAGAACGCGCTCTTCACCACCCCGCCGTCCACCCGCAGCGCAGCGCCTGTCGTCGCCGAGGCGAGCGGGCTCGCGAGATAGGCGACGAGCGAGGCGACTTCCTCTGGCGAGGCGAAGCGCTTGATCAGGGAGGTCGGGCGGACTTTCTCGAAGAATTCCTTCTCCAGTTCCTCGAAACTCTTGCCGCTCCCCTTCGAGAGCGCGTCGACGAAATCGACCACCCCGCGCGATCTGGTCGGGCCTGGCAGCACGCTGTTGACCGTGATGCCCGTGCCGGCGACCGTTTCCGCCAGGCCGCGCGCGACGGCGATCTGCGCCGTCTTCGTCGCGCCGTAATGGATCATCTCGACGGGGATCTGCAACCCGCTCTCGCTCGAGATGAAGATGATTCGGCCCCAATTCGCGCGCCGCATGGCCGGCAGAAATAGTCGGGACAGACGGACGCCGCTGACGACGTTCGCATCGAAGAACCGCATCCAGTCCGCGTCGGAGATTTCCTCGAACGGCTTCGGTTCGAAAATCCCGAGATTGTTCACCAAAATCGCGATGTCAGGATAGCGGTGCGCGAGTTCTTCGGCAGCCGTCGCCTTGGTCAGATCGCCGGCGAAGCCCAAAATGTCGCCGCCGGCCGTCTCCTTCAGCTTCGCGACGACGCCATCGACCGCCGGACCGGTCCGGCCGTTGACGATCACGCGCGCGCCCTCCCGCGCGAGGGCGGCGGCGATGGCCAGCCCGATGCCGGCGGTGCTGCCGCTCACCAGCGCGAGTTTGCCCTCGAGATGCAGGTCCATGACGTCTTCCTTTCTTCGCACAGCATTTCTGGCGCGACGAGGTCGGGCGCCGCTCCATTTCGGTCCGTCCTCCGTCCCTTCTAGCGCGCCGGCCCGGCAGGGAGAACCCCGGGATCTGCCGAGGCGGGATGCACGAGACTCGCGGATTGACGTCCGCCTGTTCCCGGAGGAATCGGCAGGTCGTTGCGCGAGAATCGGTTTTGTGTAAATTTATTACAGAAGCCGCGGCGGCTCGCGCGGAGCCGGGGAGGAATCGGCGCCATGGGTCACAGACGATTGCCAGGAGTGGCTTCTGGCCCCGGGCGAAGGACCTGACGCTATGCAGGCGAGGCGAAGAGCGGCTCCGGGTTCGCCGGTCGTTTCCATCGATCTCGTCTCCCGCATCCAGCGAATCGAAAGCGAACTTTCACCCGCGGAGCGCCGGGTGGCGGAGGCGGTCGCCGCCGACTGGGAGGGGACGACGCTGCTGACCATCGGCGATCTCGCCAAACGGGCCGGCGTCAGCCAGCCGAGCGTGACTCGCTTCTGCCGTTCGGCAGGCTGTGCGTCCTTCGGCGAATTCAAGGTTCGTCTCGCGACGACGCTGACCGTGGCGGCCGTCTACTTGCGCAGCGACCGCGTGTTCGACGACGACGTCGGCCAACTCGCCAAGTCGGTGATGACTCGCGCCGCGAACGCCATTCGGGATTGCCTCGAACAACTGGACACCGCGGCCGTCGGCCTCGCCGTCACGGCGATCGCCGGATGCCGCCGGCTCGACATATATGGCCAGGGCGGCGGCTCGGCGGCGATCGCCGAAGACGGCAAGCTGCGGTTCTTCCGGCTCGGCCTGCCGGTTTGCGCCTACGTCGACGGCCATCAGCAGCGCATGTCGGCGGCGACCCTGCAGCCGACGGATGTCGCCTTCGCCGTGTCCAACAGCGGGCGCTCGAAGCCGGTCGTCGGCGCCGTGGAAATTGCGCGGTCGTTCGGCGCGACGACGATCGCGCTCACGCGGCCGGATACGCCGCTCGCGGCGGCGGCGGAAATCGTGATTCCGATGGTGATCGCCGAGGATGCGAACGCCCTGATGCCCACCGCTTCACGCTACGGCCACATGGCCGTGATCGACACCATCGCGACGGGCGTGGCCTCGGAGATGGGGGCGAGATCCCGCGAAGCGCTGCGTCGGGTCCGCTACACCCTGGCGAGCATCGGCATCGCGATTCCCTCGCCGTCATCCGATCCGACGCCACTGATGAAGACGCTCAAACTCCAGGAATAGCGCCCCGCCCCCCTGCCTTGAAAGGTCTGATCGGAATGACGAACGGCGCCGGATCGCTCGAGGCTGACGTCGTCGCGCTGCTCAGCGACCTCGTCGCCATTCCCAGCGTCAACCCCGCCTTCCGCGCTACGGAGGCGCCTGCGAAATGGTTCGGCGAAGCCGCTATGGCCGCGCACGTCGCCGCCTGGCTCAGCGACCATGGCGCGGAAGTGCAGTTGGACCCGGTATTCCCCGGCCGCCCCAACGTGATCGCGCGGCTGCCCGCCAGCGGCGCCCGCAGACTGTTGTGGGAGGGCCATCTCGATACCGTGCAGGCCACCGGCATGAGCATCGAGCCGTTCCGCCCGGTGCTGCGCGACGGCCGCCTTTATGGGCGCGGCGCGGTGGACGACAAGGGCTGCCTCGTCGCCTTCATGCTTGCGCTGCGCGATCTCGCGCGCGATCCAGCGCCGGTCGACATCACTTTCGTCGCCGCCATCGACGAAGAACATCATTATCGCGGCGTGCAGCATTATCTCGGCCGCGGCGAGCAGGCCGACGGCGGCGTCGCAGGCGAGCCGACTGGCCTGCGCGTGGTCTCCGCCTGCAAGGGCTGCGTGCGCTGGGAAATCGAGATCCGGGGCCGCGGCGCGCATTCCTCGCGTCCGGAGGAGGGCATCGACGCCATCGCGATCGGCGCTGATCTGGTTCGGCATCTGCGCGACGTCTTCGCGCCGCGTCTAGCGGTGCGCGCGCATCCCTTGCTCGGGCGGCCGAGCCTGATCTGCTCGCTCATCCATGGTGGCGAGGGCATCAATACCGTGCCCGCGCGCTGCAGCCTGAAATTCGATCGGCGCACACTGCCGGCCGAAACCACCCGGGAAGCCTGGAGCGAAATCGAGGCCGAGGTGCACCGCTTCGCCGTCGGCCTCGATCGCGACGCCGCCGTGATCATGCACCCGCCGTTCGTCGAGGGCGACGGAATGGATGTGCCGGAGGACGCCGCGATCATCGCCGTCGCCCGCGCCGCTTGCCGCGCCGAGGGGCTTCCGGACGAGGCGATGGGCGTCTCGTTCGGGTCAGATGCGGCCGTGATGACGCGCGCTGGAATCCCGACGATCATCTTTGGCCCCGGCAGTATCGACCAGGCCCATACAGCGGACGAGTTCGTATCCGTCGCAGAGGTCGCCCGCGCGGCGCGCATGCTGACGGACATGGCGCGGCGCTTTGCCTGATACGGAGAAGTCGCCGACATGGACGACGGACCCTACCCGGGGACCCATCGTCGACGCTCACATTCATCTGTGGGATCTGTCGATGCGGCGGCATCCGTGGCTCGATCCGAGCGATGCGCACCCGCTCGGCGATCTCGGCCCGATCCGGCGCGACTATCTGCCGCGGGACTATCGCGCCGACGCCGCCGGGCAGAACGTGGTCGCCGCCGTGCACGTCGAGGCCGGCTGGGAC
>JBAQGU010000763.1:0-3728 GCA_049287975.1 Roseiarcus sp. | reverse complement strand
GCCAAAGCCAACGGCCCGCCAGCCGGACTTGACGGCAGGTCATCGCCACCAGCGGACCGGCGCCGCCGCCGACGACCGCCGCCTCATTCATCCCCAGCCCCACACGATTTGATGCGGAGCATAGCGATAGTCGGGGCGCGAAAAGCGGTGGCGCCCGCCAATCCGCCAAACACGAATTTCCGATTGAAACGATCCATAATTTTCGTTGGAGAAGATCGGCCCTGAGATCCATCTCTCACTCATCGTAACGGCGAAGCATCGGAGTTCCCCATGAAACATATCGCTCTAGCCCTCGACAGAGATATCACGCCTTCCGAACGTATCACATCGCGGCAATCGGAGTGGTGGGCGGCCGGGCTCGCGCTCCTCTCGGTGCGCTTCATTCAGGGTTTCATCTACTGGGGCGGCGGTTCGCGCCGCTTCATCTACGGACCGAGCAAGCTCGACGCGTGGGGCGGTCACAATTGGATGGCGAACAAATTCCAGACGGCCATGCCGGGCGCCCTGTTCGGCACGGACCACATCATCAGCTACATGCTGACCCACTTCTGGCTGCTCTATGCCGGCGTCATCCTGTTCAGCGCGGCCGAACTCATCGTGGGCCTCATGCTGATGACGGGTTTCCTGACCCGTTTCGCCGCGCTCGCCTCGATGGGCTTCTCCGTGATGCTCATGGCGATGTTCGGCTGGCAAGGCGCAACTTGCATCGACGAATGGACGATGGCGGCCTGCAATCTCGCCATGGGCGCGACCCTTCTCCTGGGCGGCGCCGGCGCCTATTCGATCGACAGCCATCTCGTTCAGCGTCATCCAGAGTTGGCAGGGAAAGGCTGGTTCCGCTGGGCGTCAGGAGCCCTGTCGCTCGATCTGTCTCCGTCGCGCTATCGCTCGCTCGGCCTCCTGGTGTTCGCCTTCGTCGTCATCTTCGACGTCGCCACCTACAGCTACTATCGCGGATCGGTCGTAACTCCGTTCCACAGCGGCCCCGTCAGCCCGACCAAGCATCATCTGAGCCTTACCCGTGCAGTCTTGAATTCCGATGGCGGGGTGAGCTTCCACGTCTATCTCGACGCGGGGACACCCGAGGCCCCGGTCCATGTGGTGACGGCGAGCCTGCTGGACGCGGGCAGGACACCGGTCGCCCACTGGGACACCGCGACGCTCTCCAGTATGCCGAAGACGGCGTTCGTCAACGACTATGACTACAACAAGTTCGGCCCCGGACCGTTCGGCATCAGGGCGCCGCTGGGCGCGGCAGCCACGATCACATTGCCGCCTTCCGCTTCAGCGGCGCCGCAGGGCGCGGCCTATCTGCAGCTGACGGACGTCGATGGACAATCCTTCTCTGCTCCTCTGGAGCGATAGAGGGGCCAGTCCGGCAGGTGAAGCTTGTGGGAGGAGATGAGGCGGAAGATGGAACCCGGCGCCCGCCAAGCCATGGCGCCGCTCTTTCCGCAATGTCGTGTCGACCACAGGACTTGCTCCGGCTGAGCCGATCGGCGGCCCGATTCGAGCCTTCATCGAGCGATCGGAAGCGCCGTCCAATCCGGAAACACGATTGAAATCGACAGCAAGATGAATTGGTTTCGGCGCGCCGGGCTACCTATCTGAGCAAACGGGACACGATCCCGTCAACCCCTATGGAGATTTATCCATGCGCATCCTTCCAAAACTTCTTGCCGTCATTGCGATCGCGGCATGTTCGTCAGCGGTACAGGCGGCGGACACGCCAGCGGACTTCTGGACCACTCCGACCGTGCACGGCTACGGCAAGATCCATTATCTCCCTGACGCCGCCTATCGACCTCAGGCGGACCAGAACTATCGAATCGTCTTCTCGATCACTCAGCCGTCGAAATCGCCGGAATCGGTGAATGTCGCGCTCGATCATGTCGCGCGCACGGTCAATCTCTATACGGCTGCCGGAGTACCGCTCGACCACCTGAAGTTCGTCGCGGTCGTCTCGGGCCCCGCGACCCCGCTGGTGCTGAACGATGCGCAATATCGGGCCGCCTATGGCGTCGCCAATCCGAACCTACCCCTCGTCGCGGAACTGCGAAAGGCCGGGGTGGACGTTGCCGTCTGTGGCCAGGCGGTCGCCGAGCATGCGTTCCAATATGATTGGGTGGACAAGGCTATCACGCTCTCGTTGTCTGCCCTCACCACGGTCACCACGCTGGAGCATCAGGGCTACAGCCTCCTGCAACTCTGAGCGAAATGGAGGACGAGTACATGCGCACGCCCTTCTCGGTCAGGCTTGGGATGCTCATCTCAGCCGCTCTGCTGATTTCCGTGACACCGGCGCTCGCCCAGGCGCCGGGAGGCCCGGCCCGCGAGCCGGATGCGACCTCCGTCTATCCGCCCTGGCAGGGTGGTCGAAACAATGACGCCGACCCCAGGGGCTTCGAGTTCACCGTTCCCGACGCCGACAATCTCGCCGACTTTCATGGCGACCCGAGCAATCCAGCCCTGTCGCTCTATGTCGGCGGCAATTATTTCTTCGCGATGGCCCCCCTGGTAGCGACGTTTGAGGCCAAATATGCACAGTACAAAGGCCATCTCTATTGGGAGACGATACCGCCGGGCCTGCTCGTCCGCCAGATGCACGCGGGCGGGACCGTCACCGTCGGCAACATGACTTGGACGGTGAAGCCAGACGTCTATCTGGCGGGGCTCGCGGCCGTGAAGAAGCAGATCGACGCCGGCCTGCTCTCCGGTCCCGCCGTGCCCTATGTCACCAATGTGCTCGCGATCATGGTGCCCAAAGGCAACCCGGCGCACGTCGCGAGCCTCGCGGATCTCGGCCGTTCCGATGTCAGGTTGGCCATGCCGAACCCTGAGTTCGAGGGCATCGCCCGACAGATCAAGGAATCGCTCGCGAAAGCGGGCGGCGAAGCACTTGTCACCACTGTCTATGAGACGAAGGTGAGCGATGGCACGACCCAGCTGACCCACATCCACCACCGTCAGACGCCGCTCTGGCTCATGCAGGGCAAGGTGCAGGCGGGCGTGACCTGGCAGTCGGAGGCAATGTTTCAGGAGCAGGCGGGCCATCCGATCGAGGCGGTGGACATTCCCGCGGCGCAAAATACGACAGCCATCTACGCGGCCGCAGCGGTGAAAGGCGCCCCCCACCCGGAAGCCGCCAGCCGCTGGCTCGACTTCATCCACTCCCCCGAAGCGCTCGAGATCTTCGAGCGCTACGGTTTCAAGGCTTACACAGGCGCGGAGAACTAGCCGCGGGAGACCTAGCTGGTTCAAGGACCGAAAAGGTTCGGGCGTGTCACCGCAATCGAAATCGGCACGAGGGCGGCGGCGCAACCCTGGATTGCTTCGCTGCGCTAAAAAGAAACCAACGGGTTAGCCGTTGATAATCCTGCCGTTTTCCGTCATGGCCGGGCATTGCCCGTCGAAGGACGGGCGTTCTTGCGAACACCCTATGTCCCGGCCACCACGCAGTTCGGCCTTCCCAAGGGCCATCGTTTCATCCATCAGGGTCGGCCGACGGCCGGTATGGAACTCGCAATGACGGCGCGGGGTAGTGGGTCGGACCCACTACCGGCGCGGATATTTCTTTCTACAAAACAGAATGCGTGCTAGGTTCAGAATTCTCTCGGTCCGGATCGCTGCTCCGCCATGAACGCGCCCCCTGCCCTACTCCACCGTAAGCCCACGCGAGGCGCGGTCCTCGCTCGGACCCTCTGCGGCGCGAGGCGGCGGAATATGGT
>JBAQGU010000762.1:0-1942 GCA_049287975.1 Roseiarcus sp. | reverse complement strand
GGCGAGCGCTTCGCAGTCCCAGGCGGCGCGCGCGGCGAGGAGGAACGCGAGCCCTTGCGCGCTCGTCTCCAGCCGCCGCTCCATCGATCCGGCGAGCGCGATCGCGAGTTCGTTGGCATCGTCGAGGCCGATCCAGTCCTGACGCGAGACCGCGCGATGGGCGGCGGCGAACAGCGTCGCGTCGGCGCGGGGGGCGCCGTGATCGCTGAGGTCTTCCAGCCAGAGCCGAAGTGACAAGGCATCGACGATGTCGCCAGCCTCCACGGCCCATTCGAGCCCGTGGGAATAGGCGAAGGAGCCGACGGGAAAGGCCGGCGAGAGCCAGAGAAACAGCGCGAGGTCGTTGGAACAGGCGCTATTTGTGATCATGTCCGTGCACGTGGCCGTGGTCGTGGTCGTGACCGCAATCGGGCCCATGCACGTGCGGTTCGACCCCGAGGCTCTGATGGTCGGTATGGCGATGATGCGCGTCGCCGTGATGATGGGCGTGATCGTGATCATGATGATCATGGCCGTGTTCATGCCCGTGCGGGTCCGCCGGTCCGCGCACGTAGGCGCCGCCTTCCGGGTTGAACGGCGCTTCGATCGCGACGACCTGAGCGCCCAGTCCCCGCGCCATCTCCTCGATCACCGGATCCCGGCGAATGCGCAGGCTCTTCTTCAGGAGTTCGGTCGGCAAATGGCGATTGCCGAAATGCCAGGCGATGCGCGTCAGCGCCGCCGGGTCGGCGGCGCGAATTTCGGCCAGGGGCTCGGGAGCGGCGACGACCTCGACGACGCGCCCATCGTCGAACGCGAGGCCGTCTCCGGCGCGCAGCGCGACCGCCTCGGGCAGATCGAGCAGGAAGCCGAGGCCGCGCACGCCAGTCATCGCGACGCGGCGGCGATGGCGTTCGTCGAAATCGAGCACCACGGAATCGACGGGCTCGCCCGACCAGGCGCCAGCGGGAATTACGGTTTCGGCGCGCAGCATCGCGTTTCCTTCAGTCGGAGTTCCCTTCTCCCCTTGCGGGAGAAGGTGGCGCCATAGCCCGTCGAAAGACGGGCGTTCTTCGGAACGCCCTACGGCGCCGGATGAGGGGTCGTGCCGTCACGCTCGTTACCAGAGAAGTCCATCGATCGCGCTCACAATCGGAGGACCTCTCTTGCAATCGCACGGAGCCGGCGCCTGACGGCGCCAACCCTCATCCGGCCCTTCGGGCCACCTTCCCCCGCAAGGGGGAAGGGTTCTTTACGCGGGTCGCGCACCTGTGAAAAGACGTGCGCCGCAGCGCCGGGCGTAGATTGGCCTCCGGGTTCCGCGCTCGCTGGCGGAACCAACGAGCGGAACGAGTTTCCTTGGCGTGACTAGGCGTTTGACCCACCAACCGTCATTGCGAGTTCGGCGCCGTCCTCCAGCCGGTCCCCTTGGATGAAACGGGCCTTCCGCTTTTCCGTATGCTCAGACCTAGCGCAGCGAAGCAACCCAGTGGCCGCGTGACGCGGCCCCTGGGTTGGTCGAGTAGGCGCGAAAGATTACTCCTCCGCGCCTCTCACAGAACCGGACGTGCGGGCCTCGCATCCGGCTCTTTGGATCGATATTTCAGAAGTCCAGCATGAGCTGGACTGAAACCTGCGGCGGGTGAAGATCGTGCCACAAGGCTTTGAGCGAGGCCATCCGTGCGGCGAACCAAGCCGGCGAATAGGCTCTCGTCATTGCCCCAATGTTGGACTTCACCCATGCTCCCTTGCTCAACAGCGCCCGGGCCAGATTGGCGTCGTTCGCTGCCGCTTCGAGCAGCCGACTGGCGTCGGCCGCGCCGGCGTCGGGACCGATCGTTTTCTTGCGCTTCGCTTTTTGCAACAGAAAGTTTCGCGGCGCGGATGCGTCCGAGCGCTCAGCCTTTCCGTCCCCCGAAGGGCTGTCGGCGAACACGAAGCTCAATTGCCGGGGTCCCGTCTT
>JBAQGU010000761.1:0-2630 GCA_049287975.1 Roseiarcus sp. | reverse complement strand
GGCTGGTCATGCCCGATATTGATGATGCCGACATCAGCAAATTCGCCCGTAAAGAGCGCCCTGATCCGAATGCGCGATTCTGGCTCGAGGACGTCGAGCGCGTCGTGCACCACCACCCAGATCGGCTTTTGCAAGATGACGCGGGCAAAGGCCAGGCGTTGCTTCTCGTCGTCTGTCAACTGCCGGTCCCATCGGTCGACCGTGTCGAGCAGGGGCTCGAGGTGTTCCAGTCCAACATCGGCGAGCGCCTTGGCGATGACCGAGGTCTCATGAACCTCGGCCGAATGCGGATAGGCGACCGCTGCACGCAGAGTGCCAGACGGGACGTAGGCGCGGACCGGCATGAACATGATTGATCGACGGACCGGGTGCGTAATCCGGCCGCTGCCCCAGGGCCAAAGGCCGCCGATGGCGCGAAACAGCAAGCCTTTTTCCTCGCCATTTGCGCCAGTGATAAGGACGCGTTCGCCGGGATCCAGGTTCGAGTGCGGTTCGCTCAGCATGACGCAGCCCGCCGGCGAGGCGACGTGAAGGTCGTCAATCCGTATCGAAGTGTCCTCCGTCTCGGTAAAATTGATCCGGCTCGCCATCTCGCCGAGCTCATCCATGCTCATGATCGCTTTTCGGAATCGCGCCACGCGCTGCAGCGTCGCACGCCAGTCCGCGATATTGGAGAAATTGTCCACGAACCAGCGGAGCGAGCTTTGCACCTGATTGAACGCGCCGACCACCACCATGAGCTCGCCGAAGCTCATCTCGCTGCGCAAGTAGGCCGGCGCCGCTACCAGGATCGGCGCGACGATCGTAAACCAGCCATAGCCTGCGGTGACCCATGTCAGCCGCGTCACGGCGCCGACGATGCGTCGCGAGACTGCGAGAACAGTTTCGAACATCGCGTCGATGCGCGCCCTCTCATCTGCCTCGCCGCGATAAAGGGTTATGCCGTCGAGGTTTTCATTCACGCGCACGAGGGCGAACCGAAAGTCCGCTTCTCGTGCGTAGTGCTCGGCATTGAGATCGATCAGCGGACGGCCGACGCGCCAACTCAACAACGATGCGGCGCCAGCATAAATCAGCGCACACCACACGAGATAGCCGGGCGGCGCGAACATGTGGCCCGCGAACGGCAGAAACGTGCCCCGCGAGAGCGCCCAAAGGACGCTGATGAACGACAGCAGCAGCAAGGTGGATTGCAGCAGGCCAATGCCCAAGTCCGTCGAAAGATCTGTCAGATGCTGTGCATCGGCCTGGAGGCGCTGGTCCGGATTGGCCCCGATGGCGCCCGAATTCGAAAGTCGGAAAGCGCGTACGGGTTTGAGCCACTGGTTCAAGAGATCGTTCACCAAGCCTTGGCGCAAGACCACTTTGGTGGTCTGATTGAGCCACATCTGCGCCACGTTGAGAACGAGCAACATGCCCGCCAGCTCGGCAAAGACGCCAAGCTGTTCAACGAACAAGGTCGTATCCTTGCGTGTCAACGCGTTGTAAAATGGCCCGTTCCAGGCGTTGAGCCTGATCTGCATATAGGCCGTAGCCCCGACCACCGCGACAAGCGCGACGGCCAACATCAGCAGTTTGTTGCGCTGCCGCGAAGCCCAGAAAGCCGACTGCATCCCCATGACGTCGGACAGAAAACCATCCGGCGTGGGACTGTCCGCACCTCCGGCGCCATTTGGTGGTTTGTCGGACCGGTCCGCCATTGCATTCAATCCGTTCGCCCGTCTTGTCGCATTCAGAGCACGTCGATCGTCGGAAATCGCGGCTCTCCCGTCATGCAATGCCATAAATAGACGGCAAGCCCCGGGTCGCCTGTCCGGAGAGAGTAGCGGCCGCGTCCGAACGCCGCCCGCGCTCCTCGAACCTGATCGATGGCGGCCATGGCGAACGCTCGCGCGCGCTCCAGCCAGAGCGGATCCTTCGTTCGCCGGTAGAGCTTGAGGAGAGCGTAACCGTTGCCGCCGGCGCCATGGCATAAATTCGATCCCTTCACGAGCGGCCCGGCGTTCCAGGTCAACTCTCCCCCTCGCGCGAGCAACGTCTCGAACTCGGGGGTCGAGAAAGGAGCGCTCGCGAAGACCGTCACGATGCCGGGCGCACCATGGCAATGTCGGCAAAGCGCGAGCGAACCGCTCGACGGCGTGACGGCCGGCCAGGTCGCGCCCGGGCGCGAGCGCACCGCGAGAGCCGCTAGAGTGCGCTGCGCGCCCCCTCGATGCAAATAATCCAGCGCCCAGATCACGCCGGCCGCGCCGAAATAGATCGACCCGGTCCCATCGGGTACGCCATCCTCCATCGGGTGACTTGGCCACAACCCGACCGGGTCTAGCATCGACTGTGCATCGGCGGCGATCTCCTGGATCGCAGCTCTGGCTTCTGAGGCGTCCCAGGGCCTGAAGCGGGGAGCAAAATGACGAGTTCGCTGAAACATGACGAACCGAGCCTCTCCCCTTACGAACTCGCCGCCTACGAACTCGCGGCCGAGAAGATCGTCAGCCGGTCCGCCGCCTGTCGCAACACCGCCCGGATCGGCATATCCTCGACAGGCCCCGCCTCCATCGCGCGGGCCAGCGTCGCCAGCTTTTCTGCGCCCTCGATCTGCAGCGCGAGCCGCCGCGCGCGCAGGATCGCGC
>JBAQGU010000760.1:0-6314 GCA_049287975.1 Roseiarcus sp. | reverse complement strand
AGTTGGTGGCGATCGTGGTGAACACGAGATACGCCAGTACGGTAAGCAGGATCACCGCGACGTATCGCCAGTCGAACGAATAGAACAGAGCCGCTATGACAAACGCGAATTCGATCAGCGTCGGAACAGCGGTGAGCATCGAGGTTCGAATAATGGTTTCGATCGCATTGCGTCCGCGCTCGAGAACCCTCGTCAGTCCGCCGGTCTTGCGCTCGAGATGAAAGCGTAGCGAAAGCTGGTGCAAATGAACGAACACCTCGATGGCCAACTTTCGCACGCCATGCATCGCCACTGACGCGAACAGCGCGTCTCGGCCCTGTTGCGTCAAGGACATGCCGACGCGCAAAAGCCCATAAGTGATCGTGAGGACCACGACCGACCGCAAGAACGCGAACGACTGGAGCGCCTGCGCGAGATTCTTGGCCGCCAAAGCGTCGGTGACCCATTTGAACGCATAGGGGGTCGCGATCGTGAACAATTTCGAAGCGATCATGAGAACGACGGCGAGCGCCACGCGGAGCCGCAGGTCGGCTCGGTCCGCGGGCCATAGGTACGGCAATAGGAGGCGGACCGTTCCCACGAACGTGCCGCGATCCGCCCGACCCGACCTGCCCGCGACAAAAGACGTCGATTTTTGATGTTTCATTGGAGTCCGTCGCGGCGTTTCGGATCGGGATATAGTCGCTTCGCGACGCCTCTGCATCCCCGCCGCCGGGCGCGATGGACTTTTCTCGGCCTCCGCCCCGATTCGATGACTGATTTTCGGTCTGACGGGCCGCGATGTTGCGGCGCGGCTCTTCTACATTTGTGAAGCCTCCATGGCACAACGTCATTCACGTTGTCGGCAAATTGTTTCCGTCCCGAAAACTGACCCGACACTACAAAAATTATCAATTCCAGTCTTGATTTGCTTGTTGTTTAGGATTACAGAAGAAGCACTCTAGGCACGAGTCGAAACGACTTTCGTTGCATCGGGGTCGGGCAGAACCAGGGCGACGCCTTGGCTGAAGGCCTGTCGAGGATCAAGCTTTGCCCTTACCGGAGCCCGAGGAGTTATTGTCATTATGAGCGAAACCAATAATCACATAGAACTCGCCGCCGAGATCGTGTCGGCCTATGTTTCGAACAATTCGGTGCCCGCAAGCGAGCTGGCGACTTTGCTGGGCGACATTCACTCGGCGATCGTCCGCGTTTCGACCGGCGTGGTCGTCGCCGTTCCGGAGGTGGCCAAACCCGCGGTAGCGCCGAAGAAGTCGATCACCAACGATTACATCATATGCTTGGAGGACGGCCGCAAGTTCAAGTCGCTGAAGCGACATTTGCGCACGCAATACAACATGTCGCCCGAGCAATACCGCGAGAAGTGGGCGCTGCCCGCCGATTACCCGATGGTGGCTCCGGCCTATGCAAAGGCGCGGTCGGCCCTCGCCAAGCAGATGGGTCTCGGCCAGCAGCGTCGCCGCCGGACCAAGTAAGCGCTGGCGGATAGAGCGGGCGCTGATTTACATCGGGCGGTGTTGGGCGCCCGGAATTCGGCGCGATGCTGTTTGGCCGACTCTCGGGCTGTGGGTTTCATTTAGATCCGTAACAATAAACGGCCCACGCAGCGCTTCAGCCAACATGACTGTCCCTCGCCGGCGACGATGGGCCGTCTATCGATTCCAGTCAGCGGCGGCATGACTCCGGTCCGCGACATCTGCGGGAATGCACCGCGCCGGTCGTCGACATCGGGGGCTGTCGGACCTACGGACGGCGCCGCCTCGATTGCGGCGTGCGCGCCGCGAATCCAGGTGCGATGTGCAACCCGACGTTCGCGCCTCAGCCCGCCGCAAACATCTCGATCATGGCTTGGTTGAATTGCGGAATGTCGTCGGGTTTGCGGGACGTGACGAGATGGCGATCCTTCACCACTGGCTCGTCCGTCCACCTGGCGCCGGCATTGATCAGGTCCGCCTGCAGCGAGGGCCAGGAGGTCATGCGCTTACCCTTGACCCCGCCGGCGTTGATCAGCGTCCATGGTCCATGACAGATCGCGGCGATCGGCTTGTCGGCGGCGACAAAAGCCTCGACGAACTTCACGGCTTCGCGTTCGATGCGCAGCTTGTCCGGATTGGCGACGCCGCCGGGCAGCACTAGCGCATCGTAATCGTTGGCTTGCGCATCCTTCAGAACGACGTCGACCGCAATGGAATCTCCGCGCTCGTCGTGATTCATCCCCTGAATCTTACCCGCTTTCGGTGAAATGACGTCCACGCGCGCGCCCGCGTCGCGGAGCGCCTTTGCCGGTTCCGTCAATTCAACCTGCTCCACGCCGTCGGTAGCCAGCATCGCGATTCTGCGGCCTTTGATGTCAACCATATCGACCTCCTCGTCAGCATGTAGAATGCCTTCGCGTTCCATAAACCGCCGGCCTCCTGGGAAGGTTCCGCAAAAGCCCGATTCTGCTACAATGGCTGTGCGCAGGCGACGGCCGATCTGGATTTGGCCGTGGCGGCCGTCAGGGGGTCGTCGCGTGGGGAGGCCACGAGATGGCCTGAGCCTCGCATGCCCCGGAGGCCAGCCGCCGACTCGCGGTATTGGCGGGCGTCCGAGCGCCCGATTTGCGTCGATCTGGTAGGATTCTCAGCGCTATAAATGACGGAGTGTTCGATGAGCGTTCTCAGCAAGGAGCGGTGGAAAGTGACCTCGAGCAGTGGCGATGCGCGGCTCGCCATCGACGATCACTACGCGACGATGTGGATATCAGAACCATCAAAGAAGCCGTGGCTGAAGATCGACCTCGGCGAGATCTCGACCCTCGGCGGACTCGAGGTCTACTGGGGCAAGCAGTCACCGGGAATCTATGGATTCGAGGCCTCGCTGGACGGCAAGCAATGGACCCTTCTTTGTCGAACTCGCCACGGCGAAGGCGGACAAGACGTCTTTGCGTTCCCTCCCTTTGCCGCCCGATTCGTGCGCTTTGCCTGTGACGACCCGCAACCGGAGCGAGGACTCGAGATTGTCGAGATCAACCTTTACGACCCCGCGGACGCAGCGTCGGTGAAAGAAGATGGGCGGATTGGGGCGCTCGGCTATTCCCCTGTCAAGCTCCTTCCCGGCGAGAGCATCACGGTCGATTTCGGCCATGTCCGATCTCCACTCGGGGCGTTGATCGAATGGGGAGAGACGTACGGAACCGTTTTCTCGACGCATCTCTCCGATGACGGCGACAGCTTCCGAGAAATGGGCCGAATCACCACCGGCAACGGCGGCAGCGACAGCTTTTGGTGGCGCTCCACCACCAGTCGCTATCTTCGCCTGACCATCCACGAGGCGAACTCGCCGGAAGGCGCGGTCGTCAACGAACTCAAGCTGCGCATCCTGAACAAGGATCGCATGCCGATCGGTCAGCTGGAGCGAGCGGCGTTGGCCGGGCCCGGCGACCTCTACCCGCAGTCTCTCCTCGGCCGGCAAATCTATTGGACCGCGCTCGGGGAGTACGATCGGGCCGAGGAAGCGCTGTTCGACGAATATGGCAATCTCGAGCCGCGGAGGGGATCGGCCCAGATCACTCCTCTGCTTCGCGTAGGCGGCGCACTGCACGGAGCGCCCTCGAGCCTGTCCGTCAGCCAATCCCTCATCGACGGCTCGCTGCCCATTCCGACCGTCGCGTGGTCTGCACAGGACATAGAGCTCCGCATCACAGCCCTCGCTCACGCCGGCGAGGCGCTGGCGGAGTACCGGATCACCAACCGGAGCGGAACAAAACAGGAGGCCGCGCTCGTCCTGGCGGTGCGCCCGGTCCAGATCAATCCCTACTGGCAACATGGCGGCCACGCCGTAGTCAACGCCATCGCTGTCGATGGCCCGCAGGTGCGGGTCAACGACAGGCCCTATGCTGCGTTTTCGGCCGATCCCGATGCGACGGCAGTCGCCGACTTCGACGACGGCGACGTGATCAAACTCATAGAGAAGGGGCCCCGGCAGACCGTGGGGAGCCTCCGCTCGGAGTCGGCCCTCCTCAGCGCCGCCTGCGAATTCTCCTTTTCCCTCGCGCCCGGTGGCGCTGCCTCGATCGTCGTCTCGACGCCGATGAGGGACGACGTCACGCCGCACCCGGAGACTCCCTTCGACGCTCTGCGCGAGACCGTCGCACAGGATTGGCGGAACAAGATCGGCCCGCGCAAGATCACGGTCGGCGACAAGGAAGTGAGCGACACGATCGAGGCGCAGACGGCGCTCATCCTCGTCAATTCCACGCCACTCGCCTACAAGCCCGGTCCGCGCAACTACGACCGCACTTGGATTCGCGACGGCTCCGCGCAGGCGCTCGCGTTGCTCTGGACCGGTCTGATCGATGAGGCCAAGGATTACGTCGTCTGGTATTCCAAGCGGATTTACGAGAACGGCCTGGTCCCGCCCATCCTCAACGTGGACGGCACTGTCAACCGCGGTTACGGCAGTGATATCGAATTCGACGCCCAGGGCGAATTTGTCGGGATCGCGGCTGACGTCTATCGCGTCAGCCGGGACCGGGCCTTCCTCAACGCCATTTTCGAGCCGGTGGTCCGCGCGACGAAGTTCATCGAGGAGCTTTGCGCGCGAACCGACGCCTCGCGCGGCCCGGCGATGCACGGCCTGTTGGCTCCGTCCATCAGTCACGAGGGCTATAGCAATCCCTCCTACAGCTATTGGGATGATTATTTCGCCTCGAGCGCGTGGCGAAACTGCGAATTTCTGGCTCGAGAAATCGGCGACAGGAGCGTTGCGGCTCGGGCCGCCGCGAAGGGCCGGGAGTTCGCCGCGAACCTCACTCGCTCCATCCGGATGACGGCGGCGCGAATGGAGACTGACCTCATCCCCGGCTCCGCCGATCGCGATGACGTCGATCCGAGTTCGACCTCCATCGCCTTCGAGCCCTGCCGGGTCGAGGACGTCCTTCCGGCAGAGCTGATCGCGGCGACGTATGACCGCGCCGCCGCCCGCCTCAGGGCGATCTGCGCGCCCGATTTTCAGGGAAACTTTACGCCGTACGAGCTGCGCAACCTCAACGCCTTCGTATCTCTCGGCCGATACGACGACGCGTTCCGCTGGCTGTCGGCCGCGCTGACGTGTCGAAGGCCTCGCGGCTGGAGGTCTTGGGCCGAGGTGGTCTGGAGCGATTTGCGGGCCCCGGACTACATCGGCGACATGCCCCACACCTGGATCGGAGCCGAGTTCATCACCGCGATTCGGCGTATGCTGCTGCGGGAGAACGGCGGGGTCCTCGAATTGTTCCGCGCAGTTCCCGACGCCTGGTGGGAGGGTGAGGGGATCACGCTGCGCGACTTGCCGACAGCCTTCGGCGTCGCCAGTCTCGAGGCTCGCCGCGGTCAATCCCGAGCCGTGATCGAACTGGCCTTGTCGGGTCCAGCGCCGGATCGAATCACCGTCCGGTATCCGGGGGCCAAGCAGGCTCGGGCGGACGGCAAGCCATGCGACATCCACGGCGACGTCATCTCGGCTCCGAATCTTAACCGGCTGGAAATCGACTACTGATTCGACTTGTTGCCCGCGACCCGCTTGCTACGACTGTTGCAAGTTCCGCACCGTCCTCCGGCCGGTCCCCTTGGAGGAAACGGGCCTTCCGCTTTTCCGTATACTCAGGCCGCTTTTTCGCGGACGAACGACCAGCGCAGCGAAGCAGCCCAGGGGCCGCGTGACGCTAGCTCCCCGGGTTGCTTCGTCGCTTCGCTCCTCGCAGTGACGATCCCGCTCGATCGGAGGCCGCTGTGGGAGGGAGCCAACGGTGGCGGAATAATGGCGCCCTCCAAGCCTTTTTCCAAGCTTCTCCAAAAGTCGCGTGTTTTGCTCCAAGCTTTTCCAAAGAAATCTTTGGCGGTTTTGCGGGATTTCAAAGGGTTACAAGGCTTCCAAACGTCCTTTGACGCCTTCCAAATTTTTCCCCTTCAGCCGCCCCTTTTCGGCCGCATTTTGGACGCCGCCGGACCGCATTCCGCCGCCTCGCTTTGAGCGCGTCCGGCGGTCCGCCTGATTTTACGACCCACTTCGGTAGACGACGCATTCATCGCGCAGCCGCGATCCAGATAGAGAGAATTTTCAACCTGACAGAAAATTCGATTTCTGGGAAGAAATATCCATAATTCTTCTGAGCCGGTTCCACACCAGCCTCCGGCCGGTCCCTTTGGATGAAACGGGCCTTCCGCTTTTCCGTACACGCAGGCCGCTCTCCGTGGACGAACAGGCTTCCAAGTTTATATAGGAAAATCAATGGCCGACCCGGATGGATGAAACGGGTGACACCTGCCGCCCCACCGTCATGGCCGGGCTTGTCC
>JBAQGU010000759.1:0-5013 GCA_049287975.1 Roseiarcus sp. | reverse complement strand
CGATCATTGTCTCGCGGCGCATGTCTCCGCTGAAAACGCCCATGCCGAGGTGCTCCGCCGTCTCGGCAAGACGCCGATGCTCAATCTGGGCATGCGGCTCGGCGAAGGCTCCGGCGCGGCGCTCGCGGTAGGAATCGCGCGGGCCGCCGTCGCCTGCCATAACGGCATGGCGACCTTCGCCGAGGCGGGGGTGGCGGGGAAGGAATAGGCATCCGTCAACCCGCGCAGATCGAACGCGAAAAGATCGCAATTCGTATGTCGCCTGCTCCGGGTTCCGCCAGGCAAATTCGAGCGTCCGGCGGTTGGCGCGACTTCACTACCCGGGCGGAATACAACATGCACCCTCGAGGCCGCTACGGGTCGAATTACACGACTAGTGTGTGCGTCCTGGCGGCGCCGACGAGTGCGTCGAGCCGCGCGTGGCGCAATCAGCCGATTGCGGCCCTGGATCGAGTCTAGCCGGCGACGCTGGCCGGCGCGCCGGTGATCGCGTCGTGGGTGCGCTTGCGGGCGAGCGCGGCCTCCCCGCCGCTGGTGGCGTGATAGAGATCGAGACTCTCGAATTCGTCGCCCTTCGGCGGCGCGATGGCGAGGTCGGTATAGGTGCGGCGGTCCGGCGCCTCGACGACCTCGTTGTAGATTTTCTTGAGGCGGCGGTAGATCGACCAATAGCCGTATAGCTTGACTGCGCACTCCGCGACGTATCGCGGATAGAAAACCCAGGGGCTTTCCCTACGCATGCCGTAACGGCGGTCGCGCCGGAACTTCAGCCGCACCATCCCGCCTTCGAGCGGATGGACGCCCTCGAGCGGGATCATGGTGCAGAACCACAGAATCCATGAGAACAGCGACTTCGGATAGCCGAGCGGATGCTGCGCGATGCGACGCAAGATCGTGCGGATGTGGTCCGGCGAGTAATAGGCCCGCCACGCCGAGCGGTAAGCGTCTTCCCATTCCTCATCCGACATTTTCGGATGGTGCGAGACCCGGTGATTGAGATCGTATTTGTTCAGGTCGGGATCCATCCAGACCCCTTTCTGCCACAGCACCTTGTGATCCTCCGAACCGGGCAGCGGCGTGAGATAGAAGAATTCCAGGATGTCGAGCGGCAACTCCCGTTTGATGATCTCGATGTCGCGCAGGATCGATTCCTTGGTGTCGCCCGGGAAGCCGAGAATGTAACCGGCGCAAGTGATCGCGCCGTGATTCCGCCATTTCTGCAGCATGGCGCGGTATTCGGTTATCTTGTTTTGGCGCTTCTTCGCAGCGATCAGGTTGTCCGGATTGATATTCTCGAGACCGATGAAGATGCGGCGCGCGCCGCCCTCGGCGGCCTTTTCGATAAAATTCGGAATCTTGTGGCACAGCGTGTCGACTTGCACCGTGAAGCCGATATCCATGCCCTCGCCGACCTTCATCTGCACCATGCGATCGAACAGGGCTTCCCAGTCCCCGTTGCGGGCGAGATTGTCGTCGGTGATGAAAAACCGCTTGATGCCCTGCGCAAAGTTCTCGCGGACGGCATGCTCGAGATCGTCCGCGGTGCGGTGGCGGCTCTTGCGCCCTTGCACGTTGATGATCGTGCAGAACGAGCATTGATAGGGGCAGCCACGCCCGAGATCGATGCTCGACACCATCCCTGTGGTACGGCGCACGATATCGCGCGGCAGGATCGGCGCCGCTTCGCCGTCGAGCGACGGCAGATCGTTCATGAAGTTGTAAAGGTCGGCGAGCTTGCCGAAGCAGGCGTCGCGCAGCACCTGATCGAGCCGGCCGCCTTCGGATTCGCCCGCGAAGAACGAAATCCCGAGGTCCTGCGCTTCGCGCATTTCCCTCGGCAATTCCGGCAGCATGGCGATGCAGCCGGAAATGTGGAAGCCGCCCATGCAGACCGCCAGTCCGGCGTCGAGGAACGGCCGCGCCAGATCGACCGCGCGCGGAAACTGATTCGATTGGACGCCGACGAGGCCGATCAGAGCCTTGCCGCCGCTCTTGCGGATCAGCCGGATGATCTTGTCGGGCTGCACGCGCCGGTTGGTTTCGTCGTAGGTGTGCAGGCGCAATTCGACGTTCGGCCCGAGCACGTTGCGCCGCCGCGCATCCTCGGCGAGGCCGTTGAGACACGCGAGCGTGTTGGACGGTATCGCGGAACGAAACCATTGCATCGGATAGCCGTCGTCATCGTAGTGCGTCGGCTTGACCATGACGAAATGAAAAAGCTGCCGCTCGGCGGAGGCATGCGGACTCGAGGTCATCATAGAATCCTGTGGCTGCCTGCGAGCGTCCCCAAAACGGCCCGAGAATCGACATTATCCCATCCGGCCCAGACGTCCAATGTGAAGAAGCTCGCCGCCTGTTCCGGCCCGTCCGCCGGAAATCCAGAGCCCCGGCACGTAGCGGCCAAGTCCGGATGCCCGCTTTCGCGGGCATGACACTGAAGTTTCTGAGTCATCCCCACATTTTGAAAGACTCACGCGACTAGCTAGACGATCGGGAGCCGGCGCGAGCGAGTTCCGACCGGGCGAAGCATGGGGAACGACGCGGCGCGAGAATTGCTTCCGGCGCGTTCGTCACAGCTTGGACCGCATGGCGTTTTTCCCTTCTCTCCGCGACCCGAGGGCTATAAGCTCGATTCAACCCCTGACTTTCGGGGACCTCGGTCCATTCCCGTCGCCGACCGCGACGCGGGAGCCCCGAGCAGAACAAATATACAGTGGAGGTAGCCAATGAAAAATCGAAGCAAAGACCCCAGCGGGATTCCCGCCGCCATCGAGGCGCTCGCGGTTGACGCCAAGGCCGGCAAGATGGACCGTCGTGAATTCCTCGCGCTGGCGAGCATTTTCGGCGCCTCGACCGCGGCGGCCTACGGCATGATCGGCCTTGCCGCGCCGAGCCGCGCGCTCGCGGAGACGCCCAAGAGGGGCGGCGTGCTGAAGGTCGGCATGTTCGTCAAGGACCAGAAGGACCCCCGCACCTACGACTGGCCGGAAATGGCCAACGTCACCCGGCAGTTCCTCGAGCCGCTGGTGAAGTACACCCGCGAATTCACCTTCAAGCCGATGTTGCTCGAGAGCTGGGAAGTGAACGAGGACGCGACCGAATATACGCTGCACGTGCGCAAGGGCGCGACCTGGAACAACGGCGACAAGTTCGACGCCGACGACGTCGTCTTCAATCTCAATCGCTGGTGCGACAAGGGGACCGAGGGCAATTCGATGGCGGCGCGCATGGCCTCGCTGATCGATCCCGCCACCAAACAGGCCCGCAAGGGCGCGATCGAGCGGGTCGACGATTACACGGTCAAGCTCAAGCTCGAAAAGCCCGACATCACTATCATTCCGGGCGTGTCGGACTATCCCGGCCTGGTCGTGCACCGCAATTTCGAGAAGGACGGCAAGGATATCGTCAAGCACCCGATCGGAACAGGCCCGTTCGAACTGGTTTCTTTCGCCGTCGGGTCGAAGGCGACCTTGAAGAAGCGGACCAACGGCAAGTGGTGGGGCGGCGACGTCTACCTCGACGGCGTCGAATTCATCGACTACGGCCCGGATATTTCCGCGACCGTCAGCGCCTTCGAATCGAAGGAGCTGGATTGCACGATGAAGACCGACTCCAGCTATGTCGCGATTCTCGACAAGGCCGACCTCGTGAAGTCCGAGGTGAAGACTTCGGCCACGATCGTCGCCCGCTGCAACGTCAAGCAGAAGCCTTACGACGACCAGCGCGTCCGCAACGCGCTGCAGATGGGGGTCGACAACGCGACGATTCTCAAGCTGGGCATTTCGGGCCTCGGAACCGTGGCCGAAAATTTCCACGTCGCCCCGATCCATCCCGAATATGCCCCGCTGCCGAAGAAGGTTCGCGACGTCGCCGCCGCCAAGAAGCTGATGACCGACGCCGGTCAGATCGATTTCGAGCACAACCTCATCACGGTCGACGAGGAATGGTACAAGAACACCGGCGACGCGATCGCGGCGCAGTTGCGCGAGGCGGGCTTCAAGGTCAAGCGCACGGTCCTGCCGGGCTCGACGTTCTGGAATGATTGGACGAAATACCCGTATTCCATGACCGACTGGAACATGCGGCCGCTCGGCGTGCAGGTGCTCGCGCTCGCCTACCGCACCGGGGAAGCTTGGAACGAGACCGCTTATTCGAACCCGGAGTTCGACGCCAAGCTCGAAAAGGCGCTCGCAATTCCCGATCCGAACGACCGCAAGCCGTTGATGGCGGAACTGGAGAAGATCCTGCAGGATTCCGGAGTGATCATTCAACCCTACTGGCTGTCGCTCTTCAATCACGCGACTCCTCAGGTCAAGAACTACGGCATGCATCCGACTTACGAAGTCAACGTCGAGGACGTCTGGTTGGACGTGTGAAACTGCCCCCTCTCCCGCCTTTGCGGGAGAGGGTCGGGGTGAGGGTCGCGGGGATTTCGAAGGCCCTCATCCGGCGCTTCGCGCCACCTTCTCCCGCAAGAGCGGGAGAAGGGTAAACTGAAGGAGAGGCAATGGCGTCGTTCTTGGCCCGTCGATTTGGCGTCATGGCGTTGACGATGCTCTGTCTCACTCTGATCGTATTCTATCTCGTCAACCTGGAGCCGAACCTCAAGAAGTTGGCGATCAGCCAGACGGAAATGCACGCCACCAGCGAGGAACTCGAATCCTGGCTGGTGAAGAACGGCTATCGGCGCCCGTTCCTCGAACGCTACGCCGCATGGCTCGGGCTTTGGCCCAAATCGCCCAACGTCGATCCCAAGACGGGCGTCGCGAGCCCCCGATTTCAATATTGCGACGAAGCTTCGACGCCGGTCTTTTCCGGCGTGCTCGAAGGCGATTTTGGTTGCTCGACCAAGTTCAAGGTCAAGGTCGCCGCCAAGTTGGGCCCATCGCTGCGCGCGACGGGCCTCTTGATGTTCTGGGTGCTGGCGATCATGGTCCCGGTCGCCCTCGTCGTCGGCGTCGTCTCGGGCATGCGCGAGGGCTCCAGGCTCGATCGCGTGCTGTCGATAGTCTC
>JBAQGU010000758.1:0-2204 GCA_049287975.1 Roseiarcus sp. | reverse complement strand
CCGCGGAGACGTCGAGCCGTCCCAGTGCGCCGCCCGGCCCGGCATCCTCGCGCGTCGCGGCCCCGATCGGCGCGCTGAAGCCCGGACGTCGTGCGACGTTGGAATCCCAACTGTCGCCGCTCGATCGCGGCGCCTACGAATTGCCGCCGCTCGCGATGCTCGCCGAACCCAAAAAACTCGTCGCGTCCAAGATATCGGAGGACGCGCTGGAGCAGAACGCCCGGTTGCTGGAAGGCGTGCTCGACGATTTCGGCGTCAAGGGCGAAATCATCAACGTGCGCCCCGGCCCGGTGGTGACGCTCTATGAACTCGAGCCCGCGCCGGGCATAAAATCCTCACGCGTGATCGGCCTCGCCGACGACATCGCGCGCTCGATGTCGGCCATCTCGGCCCGCGTCGCCGTCGTGCAGGGGCGCAACGCGATCGGAGTGGAACTGCCGAATCAGCGGCGCGAGACGGTGTTCCTGCGCGAGTTGCTCGCGAGCCAGGATTTCGAGAAATCCAAGCACAGGCTCGCCATCGCGCTGGGCAAGACGATCGGCGGCGAACCCGTGATCGTCGATCTCGCCAAAATGCCGCATCTCTTGGTCGCCGGCACTACCGGGTCCGGCAAATCGGTGGCGATAAATACGATGGTGATGAGCCTGCTCTATCGCCTCGAGCCCAGCCAATGCCGCCTCATCATGGTCGATCCGAAGATGCTCGAGCTTTCGGTCTACGACGGCATTCCGCATCTGCTGACCCCCGTCGTCACCGATCCCAAGAAGGCGGTCGTCGCGCTCAAATGGGCGGTCCGCGAAATGGAGGACCGCTACAAGAAAATGTCGAAGGTCGGGGTGCGCAACATCGACGGCTTCAATGCGCGCGTCGCCGAGGCGGCCGCCAAGGGCGAGGCGATCACGCGCACGGTTCAGACCGGCTTCGACCGCGAGACCGGCGAGGCGATCTACGAGCAGGAGGAGATGGAGCTCTGCGAACTGCCCTTCATCGTGGTCGTCGTCGACGAAATGGCCGATCTGATGATGGTCGCGGGCAAGGACATCGAGGGCGCGATCCAGCGCCTCGCGCAAATGGCGCGCGCGGCGGGCATCCATCTGATCATGGCGACGCAGCGCCCCTCGGTCGACGTCATCACCGGCACGATCAAGGCGAACTTTCCGACCCGCGTTTCCTTCCAGGTGACGAGCAAGATCGACAGCCGCACGATTCTGGGCGAGCAGGGGGCGGAGCAGCTGCTCGGCCAGGGCGACATGCTCTATATGGCTGGCGGCGGGCGGATCTCGCGCGTGCATGGTCCCTTCGTCTCGGATGTCGAAGTCGAGAAGATCGTCGCGCATCTGAAGCTGCAGGGCCAGCCGGAATATCTGAGTTCCATAACGGAAGAAGAAGCGCCCGAAGAAGATGCCGATCCCGCGCCGGCGGGCGCTCCCAGTACAATGGACGAAGAAGAAGCGGGCGATTACTACGATCGCGCGGTCGCGATCGTATTGCGCGACCGCAAGGTCTCGACGAGTTACATTCAACGCCGCCTCTCGGTCGGCTACAATAAAGCGGCCTCGCTGGTCGAACGCATGGAAAAGGAAGGCGTCGTCAGCGCGCCCAACCACACCGGCAAGCGCGAAATCCTGATGGCGGCGAGCGCGGACCGCGCGCCGTTCGACGAAGACGAGGAGGAATGAGCGGCCGAAAGCTCCGACGTTTGTTTGTCGCGCGAACGCGACCGCCGCGTCGGCCGTTCAGGGCGCATCCACCGCAGTCCCGTGAACCGACAAGGCGATCGACGGGCTAACTAAGGGCCTTTCACGAAACAAGCGCCCTATCCGTCATTGCGAGCAAAGCGAAGCAATCCAGACTTGGGCTGCGCATCTGCGGCTTAGTCTGGATTGCTTCGCTGTCGCTCGCAATGACGGCGTCGACCGAACCTCGTCGCAAGCCTTCGGACGCCTCTGCGGATTTCAGTTCTGCATCGTGCGACTTCAAGACGTTAGGCGCCTTTTTCCGTCCCCTTTTTGCACGGCTTTCTCGCGCGTCGAATTCGTAGACCGTGGCCGCTGAGCCGTAAGCGCCTCGGAGATTCTATTCCGGTTTTGAGCGATTCCAAGGGTTTGCGAGGCGGAAAATTTTCCATCGGCCTTCCTGCGCTTTGAATTCGTGAACCGTGGCTGCTGGGACGTAGGCGGGGCTCCGAGACTATTTCGCCGGAG
>JBAQGU010000757.1:0-6413 GCA_049287975.1 Roseiarcus sp. | reverse complement strand
CGCCCGCCGCGACGAGCGCCAAACGCGCCAAATCCGGAAGCGATTTCGATCGGGTTCGTTTCATGATCGACGCGCGATGGTTCTCGACGGTGCGCCGGCTGATGCCGAGCTCCGCCGCAATATTCTTGCTGGGCTGACCGGCGAGCACCCGTTCCATGACCTCGACCTGGCGAGGCGTGAGACGGGCCAGATTCGTAACGGCCGACTCGCGCCACTCCAGCATCTTTTTCGAGTCCTGCGAAAGTTCGAGCGCATGCTCGATGCTCGCGATCAATTCCTGGCGGCCGATAGGCTTCTCGATAAAGTCCCTGGCGCCTGCCTTCATGGCCTGTACCGCCACCGACACGTCACTATTGCCGGTAATCATGATCGCCGGCAAACAATGCCCATCCCGGCGCAGCTTCTGTAACAATTCGAGCCCCGTCATGCCTGGCAAATAGGCGTCGATCAACAAGCAGGCTTTGTCGACGGGATGAAAGGCCGCCAGAAACGCCTCGCAGCTCGAAAAGGCCTCGACGAGGTGACCGTTGTCCTCCAATATGACGCTCATCGCACCGCGAACCTGATCGTCGTCATCGACGACGAAGACCTTGGTTTCAGAGACAGGCCGGCCTTCGGCGGGACGCGCCCCGCGGGCTCCAGGCGCCGCGAGCGGCTTGGCGAGTAGTTTGTCGATCGCCTGGGTCAGCTCTTGCAGCTTGACCGGTTTGTTGTACTGCACGCAGTCGTGCAGCGCGATATCGCGACGGGCCTCGGTCGAGATGTCGCCAGTGAGGATGATGAAAGGAATGTATATATTTAACTCTCGCCGCAATTTCTGCGAAATCGCGACGCCGGTCAGGCCGTTCGGCAGATTGTAATCGGCGAGAACGAGATCGGGGCGCTTCTCCTTGCTGGCCAACAATGCCAGGGCGGCGGGACCGTCGATGGCCGTCATGGTGCGGAAGCCCTCTTCAGTCAGGACGAGTTCGAGGTGATCGCGGAGTTGCGGATCATCCTCGATGATGAGAATGACGTGGGAACGCGACGGCCTTTCTGCGGCCGCGACCTGTGCGGCGGCGGGAAGAGTCCGCGTAAGGGCCGCGGTATCGCCGGGCGAAGTCAAGGGGACCTCGATGGAAAACATCGAACCTCTTCCGGGCAGCGAGCGCACGCGAATTGGATGGCCGAGCAGTTCGCTCAGACTCTTGACAATCGAAAGCCCGAGGCCCAGCCCCCGGCCTCCCTGGCGAGCCGTGGCGCCGACTTGATGATATTCCGCGAAGATCGCCTGGAGTTCCGACGCCGGTATGCCTGACCCCGTATCCCAGATCTCGATGTTCAGCTTTCCCTCACGACGGCGGCAGCCGACCAGAACGCTGCCGCGCTCAGTGTATTTCAGGGCGTTCGAGAGCAGATTGCGGATCATCTGCTCGAGCAAGCGCGGATCGCTCCGGATGGAAAGCCGGCAGGACATCACGCGCAATCCCACACCCGCCGCGTGCGCATGATAGGTCAGTTCGTCTCTCAGCCGTTCCAGTGTTTCGCGCACAGGAAAGTCCGCGATTTTTGCCTTTACGGCGCCCGCCTCGAGCTGATTGATGTCGAGCAATGTGTTCAGCATGCTCCTCATGGACGCCAGAGCTTCATCGGCGCGGACGATCAGCTCATGCTCTTTCTCGCCTGTCACTCTCTTGGCCAGCAATCCGTGAAGCAGGGCGAGCGTTTGCAGGGGTTGGCGCAGATCATGGCTCGCCGCTGCGAGAAATCGCGATTTGGCCGTGTTCGCCGCTTCCGCTTGCCGCTTGGCGACGGACAGCGCATCTGCGCCGCGCCGGCGTTCAGTAATATCTTGGAAAGTGATGACGACGCCTTCTGTCTTGTCGCGAGCGCGGTACGGCAATATTCGCCGCGTGAACCACGCGCCGCTCTGATTCTGGACCTCACGCTGGGTCGGCGCCTGGCTTTCCAGAACTCCCCGTGCGTCGGACAGCAGATCGCTGTCGGGGGTCAGCGACTTCAGGTCCGCGAGCGGGCGCCCCACGTCGCTGGGAATGAAGCTGAACAACGCCTTCGTCGCCGGCGTGAAAAATCGGATGTTGAAGCGGGTGTCGAGGAAGATCGTCGCCACGTCGCTGCTGTAGAGGACGTTCTGCAAATCGTCGGCTGTCGTGCGCTGCCGTGCGAGCGTCTCCTGCAACTGACTGTTCAAGGCGTTCAGCTCCTCGTTGAGCGACTGCAGCTTCTCCTTGGAAGCGAGCAGCTCCTGGTTCGCGGACTGATATTCCTCGGACAACGCCTCTTCGTTCATCATCATCGGTTCTTGACTCGTGGCTTCCAATTTGTGGACGGCGATCTGAAGTTCGAGCTTCGTCTCTTGAAGCTCACGACTCGACCTCGCCAACGCGAGGAATCTCGACCATCGAATCGCCTCCTGCGACGGCGGCCTCCCCTGTCGGCTCCGCGACGAAGCAGACCAACAGCAACTCCTCGCGAAGTTTCAGCACAATAATCCCGAGTGCCTCCACTTCCAGGAGGGGAATAGGTTTCTCCGCCGGAACTGCAACCGGCGCTCCAGATTCCAAGCGGTCGGTCCTGAGCGTGATACCGTACGAGATCGGGAATGACGTCCTTCGCCAGAAAGTCGAACACGGGCGAGTCTCGGAAGAAGCCCGTCATATTGATCAGCAAGTCCCTTGCGAGTTGATCGAGCTCTTCGGGGTCATGACGGAGGAATTCCAGGTAGGCGTTCGGGCTGTTGATCGCCGCCATCGCCATCCGGCGCTCGACCCCGCGTTCGAGCGTGCCGTGCTTATGGAACGTGAAATCGTGAGCAGTTTTCCCGCGCAACAGATCGACGATCGCGGGCACCAGATCCTGAACCGACCTTTGCGATGACGTTTGCTCCGGCGCAGGCGCTATGATCTCTCCCCGCTCGCGCTCGACCAGCACCGCCGCGATTCCAGCCGCCGAGAGAATGTAGTCGGCTGCGCCGGTGGCGATGGCGCTTCGCGGCATCCCGTCGTGATCGGCCTCGCTGGCACCGAGCCGGCCCGCCGAAGCGCCGATCGCTACAGCAGAAAAATCCGTGCGGTCCGTCGCTGAATCAGGACCCCGGAGCCAACCCGACTGCACGGCCTCGGTGGGCTGCGGGCGACTTCCTGTCATTTCAATATTTCTCGCAAAAACAAAATCGTTACATCGAGACGTCACATAAATGAGACAGAACCTTCATGATGGGGCTAAACTCCGAACGAAGCAAGCGAAAAGAACATGCTCATATTTGAACATCATTATAAGCCCTCTCGAGTTGATTTGTGTCAGCCCGGATTTCTCGCGCAGCCGTACGCATCAGGGCCAACACTCAGTCGGACGTGCTCGGAACAACGAACTCGGCTGACGTGAGGGGATCACAGATTCGGACGCAGCGGACCGCGGCGGTGGTCGCTGCGTAAATGCGAATTTCGACGGCCGCACGGTTTCGTTTGACGCCGGAGCTTCGTTGCTATCCTTCTTGGTCGTCTCGAGCGGCCAGCTCGACTTGGGTGATCAGCGCTAGAGCGGGTCAAAGGATCAAAGATACCTAACGTGGCGCCGATCATCCTCGAGGGGCGCCGGCGCCGCTCCCTCCAAATTCACTGCAGGCGATCCTCTTCAACGACTCTCTTCGCTACGTCCTCGCTGCGGTCGAAAATGCAAAGCGGTCGCCCTGATCGTTCGGAGGCGGAACGATCGGGCCACTTCCGGCGCGAGTCCGGCGATCGGCGAGACAGTCGGCTATTGGCGGAGCAATCTTGAAACGGTAGTCTATAGGCGTGGGAAGTTTGAACCTGATTCGGGTCGCCAACGCCCCGACCGCCGCCCGATGTCGGGTCCCTGTCGTGTCTCGCAAAGCGTCAGTTCATTCGCGCTTCCGACCCCTGATCGGCGCGCATGGCGCTGATGGAGAATTACTACCGACTGGGCAAGCGGAACAACGCCTTTTCCGTTGGTAGGAGGAAACGCAGCCTGGGCAACGCGCTGTTTACCGATAATTAAGCATAACATAGTACCTGGGAACGAAGCTTGGAACAGTGCGTCAACTACGGTTGTGGCCCGGCGTGGGACTTGATTCGAATTTAGGGCGCCGCCCGATAATCCTGAGGAGACTTTTTTGACACGTGCACTCGAGACCCTATCGATCGCAGTTTCGCTTGCTTTGCTCGTCCCTTCGGCGTCGCTCGCTGGGTCGGCCTCATGGGACGGGACGTGGTCCGGAATGCTGAACAAGAGCGAGCCCGTGTCCGTGACGATTGCGGGCGGCAAAGTGGTCGGCTACTCGATCCGGGGGGTCGCGCCCTATGGAATTGAATTCAGCTCGGTCAGCCGGACGACCGTATCTTTCGGCGATCGAGCGAACTACAACGTGAAGATCACGAAGAAAGGCGAAAAATCTGCTCAGGGGTTCGCGCACGGCCCGATGGGCGACGGCATTGCTTTCCTCACCAAGGAGTGAGGCGCGGTCTTTTACTGCGGTATTTTTTTCAGTCGCCTAAGTTCGCCCTTGGGCGACCCGCAGAAATAAGCGCTGCGCTTTCCGCTTTGTCATGCACGGGCTCATCCCGCGCATCCAGGGCCGACGTCCACATGTCAATCACTGAAGGCGCCCCCTGACTCGGTAGTTTCTCGGCGTCGCCGTAGTCCGCGCCCTACCTCATGGACGGTGGTCGAGGTCGCGGAGTCCATCACCTGCTCAGGTTGGGCCAAGCCTCATAGTGTCGACTGCCGACGTAAGTCTCGAGCCTGTTCAGGGGCACAAAACCGTCCTGCGTAAACTTCTGAAGGCGGCGACCGTCTATGGTCTCGCTGGTGTAGAGGTTGCCCTTGGAATCGGTGGCGATCATGTGCAGCAGCGTGAACTCTCCGGCATTGTGCCCGGCGCCGCCGAAGCCGCCGAGAATCTGTCCGGATTTATGGTCGAGTATCCACAGGACCTCATTGCCTGTATCAACGACGTACAGGTACTTCTGCTCGGGATCCGCCGAGAACGCGACATCGAGCGCCGAGCCGATGGCGTGACGGCCGGGCGAGCCGTCCGGCGCGGGCGAATAAGCGGTTCCGGCTTTCACGACGATGACCCGTTGGAGGGCGCCGGTCTTGTCGAAGACTTCGATCCGGTCGTTGCCCCGGTCGCAGACATACAGCTGGCCGTCATGGTCGAACACCGCGCAATGGGGATGACCGCCGCCCATCAGCGCGAACAGGCCCCTGTCCGTGCCCGCGTCGCCCCACTGGCGCAAGAACTTGCCGTTTGCGTCGAAGACCACAACGCGGTGGTTGCCGTAGCCGTCGGCGATATAGATATCGCCGTTGCCCGCATCGACGGCGATGTCGGCGGGCTCATTGAGAAGCGTAGGGCTTCCGTTCCGGCCCGGCTCGCCGCATTTGTCGTCTGAGTTGTCGCAGACACCCTTGCGGCCGATTTGCAGCAACATCGTCTTCCCGTCGTGCGTCCATTTCTGCACGATGCCGTCGGCGTTGCCGCCGATCCAAATGTTGTTTTCATTGTCGACGAAGCAGCCATGGACCGACCTCGGCATGAGCTTGGGATCGCCCCATGCGTTCACCATGTCGCCGTCGGCATCGTACTCGATGACGACCGGTGCGGGCTGCTTTCCGACCTGCTGCTCCATCGGGGTGAGGTCAGATCGGTTGACGCCGAACACATGGTCCTGCCTATCGACACAGATACCGCCGACGGCGCCCGTCACCCAACGGTTGGGGAGCGGCTTCGGCCAATATGGATCCACGAGAAAGCGCGGCACGTCGCTTTCCGCCGCGCGGGCGGGAACACCGAGTTCGACCGCGGCCTGCGTCGCAACTCCGAACAGGCCCGCAAGCATGTAGTTCCGGATTCGCATGAGTTGCCCCTCCCAAATTCCGACGCTCGCCGAGACTACCAGCGACAGGAATTGGGCTAAGACAGGGAAGCGGCGAAAAAGCGTGCGGATTGAGGCCAAAGAAGCCGAGCAGGCGCTCAAAGAGAAAGAGCAGGCTGACAAGGAGCAGGCGGCGAGAGAGGAGGCGGAGAGAAAAAGGAAAGTGGAGGAAGCTCGGCAAGCGGATGAGCAGAAGGCCGCCGAGGAGAAACGCAAGACCGCCGCCGCCGCGGAGCAGGCCCGCGTCGCCAAAAAAGGCCGCCAAGGAGGAGAGACCAAACGGCTCGCGAGGCTGCCGCGCTCTAGCAGAAGCAGGCCGAAGAGGCGGACGCGGGGCGGAGAGAGGAGCTTCGCCGGGAGGCGGAAGGGAAGGACCGTAAGGCCAGGGAAGCCGCTGCCGCCCAACACCCTGGCGGAGTTGCGGCGCGACATGGCGCAGCTGCGCTTCGTCGCCGATCAGATCAAGCAGATCGAGAAGGCGCGCGAGGCGCGGCTCGAAAAGGCGCCTCGCGAAGG
>JBAQGU010000756.1:0-9537 GCA_049287975.1 Roseiarcus sp. | reverse complement strand
CGGCTGTTCGCCCTCGCGCTCGGCGGGGCATGTCTAGCCAAGGCCGGGCTCGCCGCTCAGTCCGCTCCGCGGCAAACCGGCGGGACGCCGCCGCTCGGCCGCGTCGCGCTCGCTCGCTTCTTCGCGGAAAAACTGGCGACCGCCGCGCCGGGGCTGGCGCAGACGGTGCTTTCCGGCGGGGCCGCGCTGAAGTCTCACGAGGCCGCGTTGCAGGAGTTCGCATGACCGATCTCGTTTCCACCCATCGCGACGGCGGCGTCGTTTGCGTCACCCTGAACCGGCCGCAGAAGAAGAACGCGCTCACAGGGGAGATGTATGAGGCGCTGCTCGCCGCCTTCGAGACGGCCAGCGGCGACGAAGGCGTCGGCGCGCTGCTGCTCAGCGGAGAAGGCGGCGCCTTCACCGCCGGCAACGACATCGGCGATTTCCTCGCCAGCGCGCAATCCGCTGCCAAGGAAAGTGCTTCGACGCCGGCCAGCCGCTTGATTCGGACGCTCGCGCGGTTCGAGAAGCCGCTCGTCGCGGCGATCGAGGGCCAGGCGGTCGGCATCGGTACGACGCTCTGTTTCCATTGCGACCTCGTCTACGCCGCGCCGAGCGCGCGGTTCCTGATGCCGTTCGTCAATCTGGGCCTCGTTCCCGAGGCGGGCTCCTCGATGCTGGCGCCGATGCGCTTCGGCCGCGCGCGGGCCGCCGAATTCCTGCTGCTCGCCGAGCCGTTCGACGCCGAGACCGCGCGCGAAATCGGCCTGGTCAACGCGATCGTCCCAGCCGAAGAACTGCGCGCCCACGCCCTCGCCAAGGCGCGAGCGCTCGCGGCCAAGCCGCGCGCGGCCCTGCTCGCAACCCGCCGCCTGATGCGCGGAGAGTCGGAAGCGCTCTACGCGCACATGGAGGCGGAACTCGGCGAGTTCTGGCGCGCGCTGCGCTCGCCGGAAGCGAAAGCGGCTTTCACGGCGTTTCTGGAAAAGCCGAAGGCGTAACCGGAGCCGCCTACAGATCCGCGCCCATCTCGCGTGAATGTAGCCCGCTCGCTGAGCGCGGTCTTTGTAGAGCGCTTCGGTTTGCGAGTGTCTGACCAAGCGGAAACAACGGGGTCGGCGACCGCGCCTGCAAAACAGGTCAGCTCGCGTGATGAACGATTTGCAAGCCGTAGACCGGCGTCGGAAGCCCCTCCATTCGCGCTTTCAGTTGCAGCGCGAGGAACTGCGAATAGTGCCGCGACAGATGCAGATTGCCGCCGTGGAACCATAGACCCTCCTGCTGGGTCGGCTTCCACATGTTGCGCGGCTCGCCCTCCCAGGGACCGGGATCGCCTGGAGTATTCGAGCCCAATCCCCAGCATTTGCCCACCTTGTCAGCCATCGCCTCGGAGACGAGTTGCGCGACCAGCCGGTTCATCGACTGAAAGCCGGTCGCGCAGACGATCAGATTCGCGGGCAGCTCGGAGCCGTCGGTCAGCTCGACTGAATTCGCCTTGGCTCTTCGGATCTCGACGCCACCGCGGACCTTGATCTCGCCGCGCGCGATCAACTCCGACGCGCCGACGTCGATGTAATAGCCCGAGCCCGAACGCCAGGCCTTCATTGAAAGCCCGGATTCGTCGGCGCCAAAATCGAGCTTCAGTCCGGATTTTGCGAGCCGCTCGTAGAAGGCGGCGTCTCTGCGGCGGATTTCGTTCCAGAGCGGGATCTGCCCGCGGTGCATGATCGCGAACGGCATCGAGGCGAACAGCATATCGGCCTTCTCTGTCGTGATCCCGGCCGCGACCGCGGCCTCCGAATAGAGGGGCCCGAAGCCGAGCTCCATCAGGGTCTCGGACTTGACGACGCAGGTCGACGAGCGCTGCAACATCGTGACGTCGGCGCCGTGTTCGTAGAGATCCGCGGCGATGTCGTGCGCGGAGGAGTTGGAGCCGACGACGACGCAGCGCTTGCCCTCGTAAGGCTCGCCCGTGCCGTAGCGGCTCGAGTGATAGATCTCGCCACGAAAGTTCTCGACGCCGGGTATCGCGATTTCTCTGGGCGGCCCATAGGCGCCCGTCGCAAAGACGAGCTGCTTGGGACGAAGCGTGACCGCGCCGCCCCCTCGCTTCACCTCGACGGACCATTCCTTTTTTCGATCGTCATAAGACGCGCGCATGCATTCGCTCGCGCCCCAATAGTCGAGCTCCATGACCTTGGAGTACATTTCGAGCCAGTCGCCGATCTTGTCCTTCGGCGTGAAGACCGGCCAGTTCTCCGGAAACGGAATATACGGAAGATGGTCGTACCAGACCGGATCGTGCAGCACGAGCGAACGATAGCGATTGCGCCAGGAATCGCCGGCCCGCGCGTTTTTTTCGACGATGATCGCGGGAACGCCGAGCTGCTTCAAGCGCGCGCCGAGCGCGATTCCGCCCTGTCCGCCGCCGATGATCACGCAATACGGTTGGACTTCACGGCCGAGCGCTGCCTGTTCGGCCTGTCTCGCCTCTAGCCAGTTCTTGGCGCGAGAGTAGACACCATGAGTAATCCCCTTGAAGCGCGTGTCGCCCTTGCGCTCCTCGAAGCCTTTCAGTTCGTCGATCGTGGTCAACAGCGTCCAGGCGCGTCCGTTCCTCAGACGCAAGATGCCACGTCCCCGCGCGACCTTGGTCTCGAACCGAAGCCAGGCTTCGACAACGCCATCGACCATCGTCGGCTCGCCGTCGATCCGCCAGTTCGACGGCGCTGCGGCGCCGAGATTTGCGGTCAGCATCGCCGAAATTTCCGCTGCGCCCTCGAGCGTCTTGATGTTCCAGGTGAATGCGACCAGATCCCGCCAATAACACTCCTCGCCGAACAGCGCCGCCGCGGCGCGGATATCGCGAGATCGAAGCGCAGAAACGAATTCCGCGAGCCAGGCTTCGGCCTGCGCCCTGGCATTGGCGTGATCCGGCATCGAGTTCTCCTTTCCTCGCCGTTCCGACGGCTATTCCTGGCGCTGGAGCGTCTTCATCTACCGCGTCGGATCGGAAGGCAGTGGCAAGTCGGCCCACATCGTCGCCGAACACGCGGTTGATGCGCAACCATACGGCCGCCACGGTCGGCGTCGTCGCGAGACGCCGGCCCTCGATCCTCTGGATGCGGGAGCCGAGATCGATGCGAACGACCGGCGAACGCGGAGCCGCTCTTCGCCTCGCCTGCATAGCGTTTGCGGCCTGCCGTTTCATCATCCGAGGTAAATCGCCTACGATCGTCAGCGACGCTTGGCGCCGCGCCAGCCCGCCTCGACGCCGAGCCATCGTGGCTTTGAAATAAATTTACACGAAACCGATTCCCGCGCAACGACCTGCCGATGCTATCGGGACCGACCGAGTTGAAGCCTCCTTCCCGCTGCCCGTCCGCGAGCCATTCAGGCTCCGCGATTGGCGACGCCCAAGAACCAGTGACGCGACTTGCCGCGGGCTACGTGCTCCCACCGTTCCCCGTTACCGCCGGCCCTCTCCGTCATTGCGAGCGTAGCGAAGCAATCCAGCTCTCCACGAGACGGTCCGCCGACGAGGTCCCAAAACCGGTCGTGTAGTTGCTGTTTCAAGGACTTGCGGCGTCAGCGGACGAGACGCCGCCAAATCGGCGGGTGGGCGGCGGCGGAAACGTGGATTGCTTCGCTAGCTCGCAATGACGGTGGAGGCCATGGGTCTAGTCGACTCATGTATTGTTGCGCGCCACGTTTGTGGCGAGAGCAGAGGGGAACCCGAAATATCCGCGTCATTTCGATTGCCCTCATTTTTGGCTTGCGCACCGCGCTGATGTGTAACATATTTTCAGAGAATGGGTCGGTCGGTCCTCCAGCGACTCCATCCCGAGCGCGCCGCAGCCGAGAAATTATGATTCCACCGGGCCGTCAAACTCGGCCGCGTTTTGGGAGTGGGTTTTGTCGTCCAGGGGCGTATCCGGATCTCAGCCAAAGATGGTCGTCGATTCAGCGACCAAATACTATGCCACCCGTTCCGGCGCCGTGCATGCTTTGGACAAGGTTTCGCTCGAAGTTCGCGAGGGCGAATTCTTGTGCATCCTGGGACCGTCCGGTTGCGGCAAGACGACGCTGCTCTGGTCCATGGCAGGACTGCATACGTTGACCGAAGGCGAGATTCGGTTGGGGCGGGAACGGATCGTGCAGCCTCATCCCGAGATTGCGATGATCTTCCAGGACGCCAACTTGCTGCCCTGGCGCAACCTGCTCAAAAACATCGCTCTTCCGTTTGAGATCAAACGTCGCCGGCCCGATTATGAGCGCATCTCCAGGCTGCTGGAGCGCGTCAATCTCAAAGGGTTCGAAAATAAAATGCCGCGCGAGCTCTCCGGCGGCATGCAGCAACGCGCTTCGATTGTCAGAAGCCTCGCGGTCAATCCGTCCGTGTTGCTGATGGACGAGCCTTTCGGCGCCCTCGACGCCTTCACGCGCGACGAAATGAATCTGCTGATCCAGGAAATCTGGATGGAGACGCGCAAGACGATCGCCTTCGTAACGCATTCGATATCAGAGGCGATCTTCCTCGCCGACCGTGTCGTCGTGATGTCCGCGCGGCCGGGGCGCGTCGCGGCAATCTACGATATCGACATTCCGCGCCCCCGTTCGGTCGATATCCAGACTCAGCCGGAATTCATCGCGAGGGTGTTGAAGGTCAAAGCGAGCATCGACAAGGGTCCCAGCCGGGCCGCGGGTCTCGCCATCGCTTAGGGCGCGCTTCGGCTATCGGAGGAGTAGCGTGGACAAGGTTCTGGGCGACAGCATCCCCGAATTCAACCGGAAGGTTGAAGCCGACCGCGCGGGCCTTTCTGGGCTCAGCGCATTCGCGATCGGCGGCAATCGAACCCGCCTGGAAATTCTGGTGATCGTTCTGGTGGCGGTCGTCATCATCGGCGGCGACGAAGTGTTGTTGCGAGCGTTGAACGTGCCGCAATACATCCTGCCCAAACCGAGCCAGATCGTCACGGCGCTGTTCACGGAATGGCCGAATCTGTGGCCGCACCTCCTCACGACGCTTTATGAACTGTTCGTCGGATTTGCGATCGGCGGCTCGATCGGCTTCGTCATGGCCGCGGTCATCACCCAATTTCCGTTCGTCGAGAAAGTCGTGACGCCCTATATCCTGCTGCTCGTGACGACGCCGATGTTGGCGCTGGTGCCGCTGCTGATCCTGCGTTTCGGCTTCGGCAGCGAGCCGCGCATCATCGCCGTGGCGCTGGCGAGCGGGCCGATGGTGATGATCAATTCCGCCACCGGTTTCCGGCGCACCGATCTCGCTAAGATCGCGTTGGCCCGCTCGTTCGGCGCCAGCACGTTGCAGATATTCACCAAGATCCGGATTCCGATGGCGATGCCGATGATCATCGTCGGGCTGATGGTCGGCTCGATCTTCGGCCTCTTGACGACGATCGGCGCCGAGATGGTTGGCGGCGCGGAGGGTCTCGGCAATCGCCTGACCTACTATTCCTCTCTGATTCGCATGCCGCAGTTTTTCGCGATCATCCTCATTCTCGCGATCATCGGCATTTCGATTTATGTCTTCTTCTTCTGGTTGGGGAAGAAATGGGCCAGCTGGGAGGCCTAGCGCCTGCGGTCCGGCGCCGGAGGGACCGTCGCGGGCGATTTTGACGAGGTATCGCAACGAGGAGGAAACGATGACGAAACAAACAGGACAAAGCTTGATGATGAACCGTCGTCGGCTGCTGACGCTGACGGCGACCGGCGTTTCGGCTGCAGCGCTCGGCGCCTTCTCGGGCGCGACGACCGCCCGGGCCGCCGACAAGATCCGCTGGGTCTCGCCTCGGGGCACGATCGAGGTGCTCGACGACTATCCCTATTGGGCCGCGAAGAAATTCGGCTATTTCGGCGATATCGAGACGACTTTGGAGCCGGGGCCGTCGGACGCGACCGCCACGGTCAAACTGGTCGATCAGAAACAGGCAGATGTCGGCTATCCCTCTCCCGGCGTGTTCTCGTTGGCGCTCGAGCAGGGCATCCCGCTCGTTTCGGTGTTCGAAATGGGTGGCAGCGACGTCTTCGACTTTGCCTTCCGTAAGGGAGAGAGACCGAAGAACATCAAGGACCTCGAGGGCAGGACGGTCATGCTCGGGAGCGCCGGCTGGCAATCGATCTGCGATCCGATGCTGGATGCGGCGGGCGTCGACGTCAAGAAGGTCAAATATGTCGAAGCGGGCTGGCCGACCTGGGGCACCGCTCTCAAAGCTGGCAAGGGCGATTCGGCGCTTTCGTGGGAAGGGCTGCGCGCGCAGTGGAAGGGCCAAGGGCTCGACTTCGACTACTTCCTCGGCAAGGACTTCTCGAAACTGCCGGCGAACAGTTTTGTCATCCGCAAGGCAGATTTCGACGACGCCTCGAAGAAGAAGGTCTACGCGCGCTATCTGCAGGGCTGGGCCGCGGGGCTCGAATTCGGCAAGCAGAACCCGCGCGCGGCGACGCAGATCGTGATGGAGCAGTTCCCGGGCCTCGCCTCGCAGATGACGCCCGCCGTCGCCACGGAGTCGATGTTGGAGCTGGCCAATGTGTTTGGCGGCCGGATGGACGAACGCAAGAAATGGGGCGAGCACCTCATCTCGAGCTGGCAGCTGTTCTTCGACACCGGTCGCAAGATTGGACAGATCACCGCCGGCTTCAAGACCGAGGATGTCTGCAAGAACGATCTGATCGACGAGGCCAACGCGTTCGACGCCGCGAAGGTCAAGGCGGACGCGGACGGCTTCGCGCTCTCCGCCGATTATAAGGCCGTCGACGTGGCGGCGATCAAGGCGGCTCTTTGATTGAAGCGGGGGCGGCGCGTCCGCCCTGCAGGCGCCGTCATGCACGGGCTCGACCCGTGCACCCGCGACTCAGAAAAGTCAGCGTCATGCCCGCGAAAGCGGGCATCCAGACTTGGCCGCGCGTGCCGGGGCTCTGGATTCCCGCTTTCGCGGGAATGACACAAACGTTGAAGGACCCCATTTTGAACGACGCGCCCGACTAGTCGCTCGCGTCATTGATTCTGTGGCGCTTTTCCGAATCTCTGCCACCGCGACGCTCGCCGTCCGTCGGCACTTGTCGACCTTGCCCAGCGCTGTCAGCGATTTTGGACCCGGCGAACTAAGCCGCGGCGCGTGCGAGATGCTTGAACATGAACCCGCGCGCTTCGTCGTCCATCACCGTCTTGAAGGTGAACTTGTCTTTCAGCGCGACGGCCCGCGCGGCGGCGGGTCGGGCGGCGATCTCGTCGTGAAGCCGCTTCAGGTTCGGGAATTTCGCCCAGGCATCGTCGCCCAGGATGAAGGGGACCATGCGCGCCCAGCCCCAGACGTCCATGTCCACGATCGTGTATACATCCCCCAGAACGTAACGGGATTTGGCGAGCTGGGCGTCGAGAACGGAGAAATGCCGCGCGGCCTCGAATTGATAGCGGGCGTGGCCGTACGGGACTTTCTCGGGCGCGAAGTGCTTGAAATGGACCGCCTGGCCGCAGAACGGGCCGACGCCGGTCGCGGCGAACATCAGCCATGAGAGCAACCGCGCGCGATTCACCGGATTGTTAGGTGGGAGGAACCGGCCCGTCTTCTCCGCAAGATAGAGCAGGATGGCGTTGCTGTCGAACACGACGACTTCGCCGTCGACGATCGCCGGCACCTTGCCGTTGGGATTGACGCTGAGAAAATCCGCCCGGAACTGGTCGCCCGTGCGCGTGTCGATGGGGATGGGTTCGTACGCGACGCCCGCCTCCTCGAGAAACAGGGCTACCTTGGTCGGGTTCGGCGAGCCGTTGAAATAGAATTTCAGCATGTTCGATCTCCTGCCTCGTTGCGTTCGATGCCCGCGCGGACGAGCGGGCAAACAAGGGCGGTCCCTCCTATACGAGACCAGGCGATTTCGCCACGCCGCAGGGCGGTCGGCACACGTTTCGGCGTCACGAAAAGTTGAGATCGTCTTGAAAGCCTCGCCACTCAACAGAAATGACGGATCGGCGTTTCGCCAACGCGGCTATGTTATCGATTGTCGAGGCGTAGAAGGGCGGTTGTCGATTTGAACCCGATCCCATCGTCCACTCGAGCATCCGAGAGCCAGCGGGCCATCGCGGTCGTCTATGGCATTTTATGTCACGTGCTCTTCAGTGTCGCCGTCGCCACGATGATCATGGCCATGTTTTTCGGAATGAGCCGCTCCTTGGGCCAAGTCCCAGCGCCTTGGAGCGCGCTCGTCAACGCCCTGTTGCTGGCGCAATTTCCTTTTCTGCATTCGCTCCTCCTGTCGCCGTTCGGGGCCACTCTCCTAACCCGACCTGCGCCTGCGGCCATTGGTTCGCGCTTGGCGACCACCACCTACGCGATCGTGGCGTCGATACAGGTTTTCCTGCTGTTTGCTCTGTGGACCCCGAGCGGCGTCATCTGGTGGCGCGCTGAAGGAGCGATGCTTTGGTTCCTGGGCGGCCTCTATCTCGCCTCTTGGCTCTTGCTGCTCAAGGCCATCTGGGACGCCGGGATTGCGCTGCAAACCGGATTTCTCGGTTGGTGGGCTGTCGCCAATCGGCGGGCGCCCGTCTTTCCGCCGATGCCGACAACCGGATTGTTCCGCATCGTTCGGCAGCCGATCTATGTCGCTTTCGCGCTCACCCTTTGGACGGTCCCCACCTGGACGCCGGATCAGCTGGCGCTCGCCGTCGTGTTGACGGCATATTGCCTGATCGGTCCGTTGTTGAAGGAGCGACGTTTCCGGCTGCGCTTCGGCCAACACTTCCTTGCCTACGCGGACAAGGTTCCCTACTGGGCGCCGTGGCCGCGGCCGCCGACCAAACGCAACAACCTTTCCATTTATGACGCTTCGGCGGACTGGTGGGGAGGCAAGACGCGCTGGCTGCGGACGTTGCAAAATCTGGTCCCGGCGCGTCTTGCATTCTTTGATCCGATCGTTGGCGCCTGGCGAGGCAAAGCGGTCCTCGACCTTGGCTGTGGTGGGGGCTTCATGGCCGTGGCCCTGAGAGCGCGGGGCGCTGCGATAACTGGCATCGACCCGTCCGAAGCGGCGATTGGCGCAGCGCGGCGGCACGCCGAAGCGAACGGATTGGAAATCGACTATCGCGTCGGAAGCGGTGAGGCTCTACCCTTTGCCAACGGCGTCTTCGACGTTGTCGTCTGCGTCGATGTGCTGGAACATGTAGCGGATCTCGAGCGAGTGCTGTTTGAAATCCGGCGCGTGCTGCGCCCCAGCGGTGTGTTTCTCTTTGACACCATCAACAGGACCTGGATGGCGTCGTTTTTAATGGTCACGATCAGAGAAAATGTCATTAGGCTCCTCCCTAGCGGCGCCCATGATCCAGCGCTGTTCATACGACCCGAGGAACTGGTTCGGAAACTGGAGGGCGCGGGCTTCGAAGTCGGGCGTTTTGTCGGCCTGGGGCCCTGCGGATTGAATCGACGGTTCGACTTTTATTTTCGGCTTGGTTCCGACAATGGCGATCCAGTATTTGGGCCAAGCGAGAGCCACGAGCTGATCTAGACCGTCCGAGGTTGCAAACGCTAACGGTTGGCC
>JBAQGU010000755.1:0-3218 GCA_049287975.1 Roseiarcus sp. | reverse complement strand
TCAGGAGAATGGGGCTAGATATCTTGCGAACGCATCCAGCTGACATGTCGATCACGCGAAAAATGAACCTAGCGGCGTGGAGCAAAGAATTCCGGTATGATCTCTTTACTCATATGCGATAGCCCTGGTTCTTACGGGGAGGGGTTTGCCGGCGCCTCTTCGCCCCTCTCGGCGAGAGGCGGGGTGGGGAATTGTCCATATCGCCATCGGCCTCGCGCTCCTGTATAGACGGCTCCCGCGGAGGAACCGGGGGCGAATGGCGTCCCGCCGGCTGTTCAAAGGCGTAGGGCGATGGCGCAGACGAATTGGAATCCCGAGAGCTGGAGGGCCAAGCCGATCGAGCAGGCCCCGATCTATACCGATCACGCGGCGTTGGCGGCGGTGGAGCGCCAGCTCGCGGGCTATCCGCCGTTGGTTTTTGCAGGCGAGGCGCGCAAGCTCAAACGGGCGTTGGGCAAGGCGGCGGCGGGCGAGGCCTTTTTGTTGCAAGGGGGCGATTGCGCGGAAAGCTTCGCCGAGCATTCCGCAGACAACATTCGGGATTTCTTCCGCGTCTTCCTGCAGATGGCCGTGGTGATGACCTTCGCGGCGGCGTCGCCGATCGTGAAGGTGGGGCGCGTCGCCGGGCAGTTCGCCAAGCCGCGGACGTCCGACGTCGAGACGATCGGCGGCGTCTCGCTGCCGGCCTATCGCGGCGACATCGTCAACGACATCGAGTTCACGCCGCAGGCGCGCGAGCCCGATCCGCGACGGCAGGTCGAGGCGTACCGCCAGTCCGCCGCGACGCTCAACCTGCTGCGCGCATTCGCGAGCGGCGGCTACGCCAATCTCGAGAATGCCCACCGTTGGATGCTCGGCTTCGTCAAAGACAGCCCGCAGTCCGGACGCTACCAGGAACTCGCGGACCGGATCACCGAGACGCTCGGGTTCATGCGCGCGATCGGTCTCGACGCGGAGGCGCATCCGGAGCTGCGCGCGACCGACTTCTACACCTCGCACGAGGCGCTGCTGCTCGGCTACGAGCAGGCGATGACGCGGCTCGACTCGACTTCGGGCGAATTTTACGCGACATCGGGCCACATGCTCTGGGTCGGCGACCGCACCCGCCAACTCGGCGGCGCGCACGTCGAATATGCTCGCGGCATCCGCAATCCGGTCGGCCTGAAATGCGGACCCTCGCTGCAGCCGGATGACCTGGTCCGTCTGATCGACGCGCTCGACCCCGCGCAGGAGCCCGGCCGCCTGACGCTGATCTGCCGCTTCGGCGCCGACAAGGTGGAGACTTGCCTGCCGGCGCTGATTCGCGCCGTGAGGCGCGAGGGGCGCAAGCTGCTATGGGTCTGCGATCCCATGCACGGCAATACAATCAAGACTTCGACCGGCTATAAGACGCGGCCGACCGAGCGGATCGTCTCGGAGATCGGATCGTTCTTCGCGGTGCACCGCGCCGAGGGAACTTATGCAGGCGGCGTCCATCTCGAGATGACCGGCAAGAACGTGACGGAGTGCACGGGCGGGGCGAGGGCGATCTCCGAAAGCGATCTGCACGATCGCTATCATACATATTGCGATCCGCGCCTGAACGCGGAACAGGCGATCGAAATCGCGTTTCTCGTCGCGGGACTGCTCAAGGACGAGCGCCTCGCCGCCCCTGCGATTGCCAGCCGGGCGGCGGAGTAGGGGTCGCTGGCGACCCCTTTCCCCCTGCCGGGGAACGTAGCGCCATAGCCCGTCGAGGGAGCGCGCCTTCCAGTTGACCGGATCGCGGCTTTGGTCGAAGAGTCCGGGCTCGGCGGCGACGCCGATCCGGGAAGGAGCGAGCGATGGACCTGAGTTTCAGCGCGGATGAAGTCTCGTTCCGTGAAGAAGTGCGCAGCTTCGTGCGCGACAACTTGCCCGTCGCGATTCACGACAAGCTCGCTTCGGGGCGGCATGCCGGCAAGGATGACATCGTCGGCTGGACCCGGATTCTGGCGGCGAAGGGCTGGTCGGTCCCGCACTGGCCGGTCGAATGGGGCGGAACGGGTTGGAGCCCGATCAAGCTCTTGATCTTCAACGACGAAATCCAGCGCGGACATGCTCCGGAATCGCTCGCTTTTGGAACCAGCATGGTCGGGCCGGTGATCTACACTTTCGGCTCGCAGGCCCAAAAAGAGCGGTTCCTGCCGCGCATCGTGGACTTGCGCGACTGGTGGTGCCAGGGTTTTTCGGAGCCGGGCGCGGGATCGGACCTCGCGGGGCTGCGCACCAGCGCCAAGCGCGAGGGCGATGGCTGGGTGCTCAACGGCCAGAAGACCTGGACGACGCTGGCCCAGCACGCCGACTGGATCTTCGTGCTCGCGCGCACCGATGTTTCGGTCAAGAAGCAGGAGGGCATCTCGTTCTTCCTCGTCGACATGAAGTCGCCGGGGATCACCGTGCGCCCGATCCAGACGATCGACGGCGGCCATGAGGTCAACGAGGTCTTCCTCGACAACGTGAAAATCCCGGCCGAGAACATCGTCGGGCAGGAGAACAAGGGCTGGGATTACGCCAAATTCCTGCTCAGCAACGAGCGCAGCGGCATCGCCCGCGTCGGCGTCTCCAAGGCGTGGCTCGCCAAAATCCGCCGGCTCGCCGCGCTGCCGACCTACGGCGACAAGCCCAAGATGGACGATCCGCTGTTTCGCATGAAGCTCGCGGCGGTCGAGGTCGAGTTGAAGGCGTTGGAGATGACGCAGATGCGCGTGATCTCCGCGATCCGTCCGGGAGAGAAGCCCAAGCCCAACCCGATGTCCTCGGTGCTCAAGATCAAGGGTTCCGAATTGCAGCAGGCGACGACCGAGTTGCTGATGGACGTCGTCGGCCCCTATGCGCTGCCGTTCCAGCCGGAGCGAGAGGACGGCGAGCGCTGGAACGAGCCGCCGGTCGGGCCCGATTGGGCCTCGACGATCGCGCCGACCTATTTCAACACGCGCAAGGTCTCGATCTACGGCGGCTCCAACGAGATTCAGCGGTCGATCATCGCCAAGGCGATTCTGGGGCTCTGAACGATGGATTTCGATCTCAGCGACGAGCAGCGGCAGCTCAGCGACAACCTCGCTCGCCTGATGAAGGAGCGCTACGGCTTCGAAAGCCGCAAGGCCTATGGCGCGGCGGCGCTGGGGTTCAGCGAGGAGCTATGGCGCCGGTTCGCGGAGCTCGGCCTGCTCGGCGCGCCGTTCGCCGAAGCTGATGGC
>JBAQGU010000754.1:0-3850 GCA_049287975.1 Roseiarcus sp. | reverse complement strand
AGCGCCGGCGCGTCGTTGACGCCGTCGCCCGCCATCGCCACGACGCGGCCCTCGCCGCGCAGGCGCGCAACCCTCCCGGCCTTGCGTTCGGGCGGGATTTCGGACTCCACCTCGGCGATGCCGAGCTTGGCCGCGACCGCCTCGGCCGTGGCGGGAGCGTCCCCCGTCAGCATGACGACGCGAACGCCCTCGGCGCGCAGTTCCCTCAAGGCCTCGGCGGTCGTCGCCTTGATCGGATCGGCGATCGCGATCACGCCGGCGGCTCGGCCGTCGGCGCCGACGAACACGGCCGTGGCGCCGTCGCGTCGGAGGTTCTCCGCTTCGCCGGCGAGCGAGGCGAGATCGATCGCCGCCTCGCCGAGGAAGCGTGCATTCCCGACCACGACCGCGCGCCCCTCGATCTTGCCCACGACGCCTCTGCCAGCGGGCGCGTCGAAGTCGCGGACCTCCGCGAGCGCGAGCGATTTTTCCCGCGCGGCGGCGAGGATGGCCTGACCGAGCGGATGCTCGCTCAGGCGTTCGAGGCTCGCCGCGAGCCGCAAAACTTCGTCGGACGCGAATCCGGAAGCCGCCGGTACGACGGCGGTGACGCGCGGCCGTCCTTCGGTCAGGGTGCCCGTCTTGTCGACGACGAGCGTATCGACCTTTTCGAATCTCTCCAGCGCTTCGGCGTTCTTGATCAGCACGCCCGACCGCGCGCCGCGGCCGACGCCGACCATGATCGACATCGGCGTCGCGAGCCCGAGCGCGCAGGGGCAGGCGATGATCAGCACCGAGACCGCCGCGATCATGGCGAAGGCGAACCGCGGCTCCGGCCCGAACGTCGCCCAGGCCGCGAAGGCAAGAATGGCGACCGCGATCACCAGCGGGACGAACCAGCCGGCGACCCGGTCCGCGAGCCGCTGGATCGGCGCGCGGCTGCGCTGCGCCTCAGCGACCATCTGCACGATCCGCGCCAGAACCGTGTCGCGTCCGACCCTGTCCGCGCGCATGACGAAGGCGCCACTCTGATTGAGGGCGCCGGCGATCACGCGCTCGCCCATTCCGCGCGCGACCGGCATGGATTCGCCGGTCAGCAGCGATTCGTCGATCGCGCTACGCCCTTCGACGATCTCACCGTCGACCGGGATTTTTTCGCCCGGCCGCACGCGCAGGCGATCGCCGACCGAGACGCGGTCGAGGTCGACGTCCTCGTCGCTTCCGTCCGCGCGAATCCGGCGCGCGGTCTTGGGCGCGAGGTTCAAAAGCGCACGGATCGCGCCGCCCGTCCGCTCACGCGCACGCAGCTCGAGCACCTGTCCGAGCAGGACGAGCACGGTGATGACCGCCGCCGCCTCGAAATAGACCCCGACCGCGCCGTCCCGGCCTCGAAAGGCCGGCGGGAACAAACCGGGCGCCAACGTCGCGACGACGCTGTAGCCCCAGGCGACGCCGGTTCCTATCGCGATCAGCGTGAACATGTTGAGGTTGCGGCCGACGACCGATCGCGCCGCGCGGACGAAGAACGGCCAGCCCGCCCATAAGACGACCGGGGTCGCGAGCCCGAACTGGATCCAGGTCGATGTCCGGGCGCTCAGGACCTCATGCAAGTTCAGGACGTGGCCTACCATTTCGAGGCCGAAGACTGGCAGCGCGAGCGCGAAGCCGATCCAGAACCGGCGCGTCATATCGCGCAGTTCCTCGTTCGGCGCCGCATCCGCAGTCGCCTGTTCCGGCTCCAGCGCCATGCCGCAGATCGGACACGAGCCGGGGCCCGGCTGGTGGATTTCCGGATGCATCGGGCAGGTGAAGATCGTCCCTCGGGGCGGCTCGGGCGGCTTAGGAGGCGACGGGACCAGATATTGGCTCGGATCGGCGACGAATTTCGCGCGGCAACCGGCGCTGCAGAAGAAGTAGTCCTGGCCGGCGTGGATCGCCCGATGCTTCGCGGTCGCCGGATCGACGCTCATGCCGCAAACCGGGTCTTTGACCTTGCCCGCGCTTTCCGCCGCGGGCGTGGGTTCCCCGCTCCGCGCGGGTCCGGCGCCGGCCGAAAAAAGCGCCGCCAAAGGGCCGGTCGAGGCGTCGTCGGTTGGGGTAGACATCCGTGGTCCTCGTCGGCGCGCTGTCCGCGAGGCGCATAAATCTTTGTCGCCTCCGGCAGCCGAGGGATATAGCTTCGAGTCGCACTTATTCAATCCGCCGGAACTTTTCCGCTTCGCCAGTACTTTCGATTCCGCTGAGCTCAATCGGTCGGGGGCGGCGATGAAGTCACTAAGGGAGCCGGAAGCTGCGCCGCAAGCGGCGCCGGCTCGGATACTCGTCGTCGAAGACGATCCCCTCATCCGTTTTGCGATCGCCGAGGCGCTTCGGGACCTGGGCGTCAGCGTCGTCGAAGCCGCAACAGCCGACGAAGCGTGGCAGTATCTTACCGGCGGGGAACCGGTGGACGTGATTTTCACTGACTACCGGATGCCCGGCTCGATGACCGGCGCCGAGCTCGCCGTCAGGGTCAGACGGCAATTTCCAGCTCTCGAAGTTGTCGTCACTTCTGGTGACTTCGAGCCTTGCGAATGGACCGAACCGATCAAGAAGAAGCCGTACCCGCTCACCAAGACGGCGAACGATTTGATCCAGCTGGCGCTCGCCGCGAAACAGAAGGGATAGAAAGTGACGTCGCCCGCTACCGTTGTCCTGCTGGTCGAAGGGGACATCATCGCCCGCCATCCCCTGGCGGAATATCTTCGCGAATGCGGCTTTACGGTTCTCGAGGCGGCGAACGGCGACGAAGCGATGCTCGCGGTGAGGACGCCGGAATTGGGCATCGAGCTGGTGCTCGCCGATATGACTACTCCGGGAAGCGGATTTACTCTACGCCAGTGGATCAGCGCGGAGAAGCTGGCGGTGGAAGTGGTTCTGGCGGGCTCGATAAGAAAAACGGTCGAGGGCGCCGGGAAAATTTGCAACGAGGGTCCGGGGCTGGCCAAACCCTACGATCATCGTCTCGTGCTCGACTACATCCGCCAGGCCATGGCCCGGCGCGACCGAGGCAGGCCGTAACGGCCACGCGCTATCCGTCATTGCGAGTTCCGCACCGTCCTCCCGGTCCCCTTGGATGAAACGGGCCTTCCGCTTTTCCGTATACTCAGGCCTAGCGCAGCGAAGCAACCCAGGGGCCGTGTGACGCTACCCCCGGGTTGCTTCGTCGCTTCGCTCCTCGCAGTGACGATCCCGCTCGAGCGGAGGCCGCTGGTGGGAGGGAGCCAACGGTGGCGGAATAAAGGCGCCCTCCAAGCCTTTTTCCAAGCTTCTCCAAAAGTCGCGTGTTTTGCTCCAAGCTTTTCCAAACAAATCTTTGACGGTTTTGTGGGATTTCAAAGGGTTACAAGGCTTCCAAACGTCCTTTGATGGTTTCCAAATTTTTCTCCTCCGACCGCCCCTTTTCAGCCGCATTTTGGACGCCGCCGGACCGCATTCCGCCGCCTCGCTTGGAGCGCGCCCGGCGATCCGCCTGATTTTACGATGCAGTTCGGTAGACGAGTCGTTCATCGCGGAGCCGCGATCCAGATAGAGAGAATTTTCAACCTGACAGATAATTCGATTTCTGGGAAGAAATATCCATAATTCTTCCGAGCCGGTTTCCACACCAGCCTCCGGCCGGTCTCTTTGGATGAAACGGGCCTTCCGCTTTTCCGTACACGCTGGCCGCTCTCCGCGGACGGATAAGCTTCACTACTTCTCTTTTCCCGTACCAAGTTTATGTAGGAAAATCAATGGGATAACCGTTTGTTTCTTGTTAGTTCCGCACCGGCCTACGGCCGACCCCCGGGAATGAAACGCGATGCGTACAATTCACGGAGCCATCCCGTCA
>JBAQGU010000753.1:0-3711 GCA_049287975.1 Roseiarcus sp. | reverse complement strand
ACCCGAGTTTCAACGAGCCGACATTTCGCAACAGCGCACGACAGCATTTTGCGGTATAGGGACGAAATGGAAAACCTCATTTCCCTCGAAGCTCTCGCTGCCCATGTCAAAGATGGCGTCTCGCTCGCGGTTCCCGCGGATCGCGCCGGCGTCGCCATGGCCGCCACGGCGGCGATTATCGCCGCTGGCCCCAAGAATCTCCACCTCGTCTGCGTGCCCGTCAGCGGCATACAGGCCGATTTGCTGATCGGCGCGGGCCTCGTCGGATCGATCGAAACCAGCGCGGTGACCTTGGGCGAGGCCGGCGGAGCGCCCCGTTTCTCCGAGGGCGTGCGGGCCGGCGCCTTCCGACTGATGGACGCGACGTGTCCTGCGATATTGGCGGGTCTGACGGCGGGTCAGAAGGGCGTTCCGTTCATGCCGATTCGCGGCATCATCGGCAGCGATCTGATGAAGGCGCGATCGGACTGGAAGATCATCGGCAATCCGTTCGCTTCCGATGATCCGATCGTCGTCGTCCCCGCGATACGCCCCGATTTCGCGCTGTTCCACGCGCCCGAGGCGGATCGCTTCGGCAACGTCCGGATCGGGCGCCAGGCTGAACTCGCTGCGATGGCCTATGCCGCGAAGGCGACGTTGGTGACGGTGGAGCGCATCCGCGAGACTTCGCTGCTCGCGGATGAGAATTCCGCCGCCGGCGTTCTACCGGCGCTCTACGTGACCGCGATCGCCGAGGCGAGCAACGGCGCCTGGCCGCTCGGCTTATGGGGCGAATATCTGCTCGATGACGCCGAAGTCGCGCGATACGCCCGCATGGCGAAGTCGGCCGACGGCTTTGCCGCCTATGTGGAGGCCTTCGTCCGACGGCCTCGTGCGGCGGCATGAGCCTTCGGCCCGCCTCTTCGCGCGAAATCCTGATCGCTGCGATCGCGGATTTGCTGACGGGCGTCCGCACGGTCGCCGTCGGGGCGTCTTCTCCGATTCCGGCCGCCGGCGCGATGCTGCTGCGGGCTCGCAACGAGGCGCGCGGACGGATGCGGATTCGCATCGCCGTGCTGGGATCGCGTGAGCACAACTTCTTCACCAACGGCGCCTTTGAACTGTTCGACTGCGCCGCGCAAGGGCGTATCGACGCGTTCTTTCTCGGCGGCGGACAGATCGACGGCCAAGCCAATATCAACCTGGTGGGGCTCGGCGATTATCCTCGGACCGAGGTCCGCTGGCCGGGGTCGTTCGGGTCGGCGTTTCTCTATTACGCCGTGCCGCGCGTGATCCTGTTTCGCGAGGAACACTCGCGCCGCGTGTTTGTCGACAAGGTCGATTTCGTCAGCGCGCCGGGTACGAGCGAGGGGATCGTTCGCACCGGCGGTCCCTATGCGCTGCTGACCGGACTGGCGCTGTTCGACTTCGACAAAGAGCGCAAACGCTTCCGGTTGCGCAGCGTGCATCGCGGCGCGACCAGCGCCGAGGTGAAGGCGAACACGGGTTTCGACTACGATGCGCCGACTTCCCCGCCGATCACCGTCGAGCCCGATGCGGACACGCTCGCGCTGCTGCGCGGACGGGTGAGGCAAGAGCTCGCGGAAACCTATCCGCAATTCGCCGCGTCGCTCAGGGCGGAGCGCGGGGCGTAGATCCTCCTTCAGCTTCGATTCCGCCAGAAAGAGGTTCATGCGGTTTCCGCTGTGGCGGCCTGGTTTCCGGCATGGCGAAGACGATCAACAGCAGCCCGGCGAGGGCTACGGCGGAGAGAGCGAGGAAGCCCGTGCTGTAGCCCAACGATGCGACGATGAAGCCGGCCGCGCCCTGACCCGTCGAACCGCCGATCCCCTGGATCGTGCCGAGAACGCCGCGGGCGAGGCTGTAGCGGCCGGTGCCGCGCATCACGTCGGCCAGCACCAGGGGCAGCAGAACATCGTACATGCCGGCGCCCACGCCATCGAGCAGCTGGACGCCGAGCAGCCAGGAGGGATTGTCGAACGAGGCGCAGAGCAGGCTGCGCAGCGGGACTGCCGCGAAGGCGATGATCAGCAGCGGCCTGCGGCCGAGCGCGTTGGCGCGCGCAGCGAGGAGCGCCATCGGGATCGTCGCCAATTGCGTGAGGATTATAGCGGCGGAAGTCAGCCCGGTTTCGTAGCCGGGATGGGCGAGCGCGAGCTTTTGGGCGACGAGTTGCAGCAGCGGGGTATTCGCGAAACTGAAAATGGCCGACGCGGCCGCGAACACGACGAGCGGCCGCGAGCGCGACAGCGTGCGCCAGCCCTCTGGCTGGCTGGCGGCTCCGACATCCTCCGCGGGGAGACCGCGAGCCCTGTCATGATCGATCGCCCGAGCCGGAATCGACAGCACCGCTCCAATGGTCAGCGCCGCGAATACGGGCAACAGATAGAACGGCGCCGCTTCCGAAAAGATCGTCCCCAAAATTCCGACGACGACGGCCATGAAGACATTGCCTGATCTGTCGAAGACGGCGTTGCGGCCGAGCCGGGCGGGCAGGGCGTCGCTGTCGCAGAGACCGACCGTCATCGCGGCGACGACCGGGGCGAACACGCCGCCGAGCACCGCCATGGCGATATCGGCGGCGAGCACCACGGGGAGGGTCGGCGCCCAAACGACGGCGAGGCCGCAAACCGAGAGGACGAGGGTAGCGACGATGAGCAGCGCGCGCTTCGCCCGGATATTGTCGATCAAGGCGCCGACCGAGGGGTGCAGCATGATGCCGGTCAAGCCGCTGACCGTGAGCACGGCGCCGACCGTCGCCTGGCTCCAGTGCGCTCTGGTGACGAGGTAGACGATCACGTAAGCGCCGAGGCCGCCACGGACATCCGCGAGGAGAAAGTTGACCCAGTCCAGAGCAACCCATCGCATGGGCCGACCACTCGCCGAAAGAAGCACGATCGGCGGGAGAACGCCCCAAGGCGCCTTTTGGATCGCGGGCGTGCTATACTTTCCTTCCCCTCCTCCTCAACCCAAGTCTCCCATGGCGACCGACGTCCCGGATTACTACGCGGCCGTGCCTGTGTTCGACAGTTTCGTCGAGGTCATGGCGCCGTCGAGTTACCGTGCGTTGCCCGAGGATTGGTCAGTGGGTTTCGCGGACGTCGTCGGATCGACGCAGGCGATCGCGGAGGGGCGCTACAAGGCGGTGAACATGGTCGGCGCCGGCGTGATCGCCGCCGTCGCCAACGCCCTCGAGCGACGACCCTTTCCCTTCGTGTTCGGCGGCGACGGCGCGAGCTTCGCGGTGAGCGCGGCCGATACGCCGCGAGCGGCCGAGGCGCTCGCGGCGATGGCGGTTTTCGCGCGCGAGGAATTGCAGATGGAGCTTCGCGTCGCGATGGTTCCTGTCACGTCGATAAGGGCGGCCGGCCGCGACGTGCGTGTCGGCCGCTTCGCCGCGTCCGAGCATTGCTCCTACGCAATGTTCGCGGGCGGCGGCCTGTCGTGGGTGGAAACCGAAGCCAAGCGCGGCGCCTTCGCGCTGCCCGCCGCCCCGCCCAGCGCGCGCCCGGATTTGTCGGGTCTCTCCTGCCGCTTCACGATCTCGCCGGCGGCGCGGGGGGTGATCCTTTCGGTCCTCGTCGCGCCGCGCGGCGAAGATCCGACGTTCGCTGAGCTCGTCAGGCAAATCGTCGAGATGGCGACGGCCGTGGAGGGTGGCGGCCGGCCGATCACGCTCGCAACGTTGGGAAGCCCGTGGCCCGCTGAGGG
>JBAQGU010000752.1:0-3149 GCA_049287975.1 Roseiarcus sp. | reverse complement strand
GGACAAGGACGACGACGCGCGCCGATTCTACGAGCGCGCCGCCGGCTATCCCATCGCCTACTACGGCCAACTGGCGTCGAGAAAGCTGGGCCGCGACGCCGCTATCGCGCCCCGCACGCCGCATTCGGTGGCGACGGGCGAGGCGCGCGCCGAGGCGACGCGCATCATCGAACTCTATTACGACGCCGGCCTCGACGATTTTGCGATTTCGCTCGCCTTTGCCGCGGCGCGGAACTGGACCGACGAATCGCAGATCGCCGCGCTCGCACAGATTCTCGCGCGCCGCGGCGACGCCAGGACGAACGTGACGTTCGGAAAGCTCGCGACCGAGCGGGGTTTCGCGATCGACGAAACCGCATTTCCGACCTTTGGCCTGCCCAGTTTCTCGCCCCTGCCGCATTCGGCTGATATCGCGAGCGTGATGGCCGTCGAGCGCCAGGAGAGCGAATTTTCCTGGCGCGCCGCCTCGGGCGCCGGCGCCAAGGGCCTGATGCAAATCCTGCCCGCCACCGCCGAAATGACAGCCCGGCGCGCGGGCGTGCCGTTCGACTTCGGCCGGCTGATCGGCGATCCCGCGTTCAACCTGCAACTCGGCGCGGCCTATCTCGGCCAGCTGATCGACGACGAGGGCGGTTCGCTGGAAATGGCGCTCGCCGCCTATAACGCGGGCGCGGGCCGGGTCGCGCAATGGACGGCGGCCTACGGCGACCCGCGCGGCGGCGCCATCGATCCCGTCGACTGGGTCGAACGCATCCCGTTCGACGAGACACGCGACTACGTCGAGCGCGTCAGCGAGAACCTCGGGATATATCGCGCCAGGCTGAGCACGCCCGAGGCGGGGCAGGCCGGGCGGGTGGCGCGGGAGTGAGGGGGCGCTGCTTCGTAATGTCGGATCAGGCGAGGGCGCGAGATGAGGGCCGAGGCCGCCCAACAGGGAATCAACAGGGAATTTTCTCGGATTCCGCTGTTCTCTTGCGAACATCCGTCCCGAAAACATCTGCGAATTCAGTAATTTGCGAGATATTCGAGATGAAATTCCCTGCGCAACGGAACAGGGAATCAATTCGCGACAACAGGAAAGCGATTTCGCGATAACAGGGAATTAATTCGGCGGAACAGGGAATTGGGTCGAAATCGATCCGCTCGCCGCGATGCTCATCCCCGCTGCCGCCTAAATGCGATTCCCCAGCGAGCCGATGCAAGGCGGCGTTCACCCGGTTGCGGTCACGCCGCGTCGCGGACTCGCCCGCTTTCCGCCCGCTTTCGCTCGGAACCGATCGAGTCATCGGTAGTGGGCAGTTTGAATTTCCGGAGCTGGCCGGGAGGGGACGGGCGGGTTCCAGGCGGGCGAAATGTCGAAGCGGACGCTCATCGTCGATAGACGCTCGGCCGCTTCCACCCAATGCGTGCGTTCGGCCGAGTGGCAGCGGCTTGTGCGCCGCAAAGTGTTGTGCGGGCGCCGTTGGCGGCGATCCGCTTGCCACCTCGCCCCTCTCTCAAATACCTTCCTTTTTGAGAATATTTCAGAGGGCGCCTGGGGACTTCCGCAAAGCCCAGAAAATCGCTATCATCTGACCCAAGCTTTCGGGGGCTGCCATGCAGAAGACAATAATTATTTTATTGCTTCTTCCCTTTTCCGCGCCCGCCGGAGATCTCGCACAAAATAACACATACACATTTTGTATCAACCAAACTCCGTCAGCACACGATTGCTATGTGGTGCAGAGCAATCGGGACTGTAGTGATAGTAGTTATAGTGGTGATGGTAGTTATGCAAAAGCTTCACAAAGTTACTCGACTTCGGCTGCGGCTTGTGCCGCCGCGCGCGGAAGCGACGCATGCAGAGACGGGTTTCGCTGCTGAGTGGCCCGGTAGGCAGGCCGCGAGGCAAATCGCCGAGAGGTTGTTCATTGCTTCCTCCGTATGGCGGCCTATTGTGACATCGCTCAGCCGCTGGAAATAGCATGGCACGGATAGGCCTGCCGGCAGTTGAGCGCGCCGATCGCGGCGGCGACGTCCGGATACTTCGCCGTCCAGTCGAGCCCGTTGCGCGTCAGCAGCGCAGCAGCGCCACTGACAATCCGGGCATGCATGCGGAAACTGTCGAATTTGATTTCGTGCGCCCAACCTGACTTCAGTTTCCCGTCGGCAACCACGGGCGCCGCCGTCAAATCTCGTGCTTGTGGATGTTCTGAATCATCTTGTGCAGCGTCGCCGTGAACGCCTTGTATTCTTCGTTGTCGATGCCCTCGAACATTTTCAGCAGCAGATCGTACATCATCGGCCAGACCTTGGCGAAGGCGTCGCGCCCGCGTTGCGTCAGTTCGACGTCGCGGACGCGCAAATCTTCGGCGCGGGGGCGGCGGCGGATGTACTCTTGCTCTTCCAGCGAATCCAGCGTGCGGCTCATCGTCGATTGCTCGGTCAGCGCATAGAGCGAGAGCTCGTTGATCGTCACCGGCGAGGAAATGCTGAGGATCGCCAGCGCACCCATTTTCGTGGTCGTCATATCATGCGCTTTCAGCGCATCGGCCAAATGGGTGGTCCAGTTCAGCGATATCCTGTTGATCAGATACGGCGCGAATTGATGCAGGCCGATCTCGCCGAGCGATGGGCGCAGACCCGCCCCGTTTCCTCTCAGCCGGACGGGATCGTCGAAAACGCCGCCAGCGCCCTCTGTCGTCGAGTCGCTCATTTCAGCGCGGATGCGAGTGAGAAACCCGACCCGCCACCCAGGCCGGGGCCGGGATGCATCGAGGCGCCGATGTGGTGGAGCCCGGGCACATGGGTGCGGTGGTTGACCGACGAGGCGAACGGGCGCCAGACGAAAAACTGATCGAGACCGCAATACCCGCCATACGGATCGCCGCCGACGAGATTGATGTTCAGGCTCTCGAGATCGGCGGGGGAATAGACTTTGCGGGCGATCGGCAGGCTCGGAAAATCCTCGATGTGCCGCGAGAACAGAGCCTCGACACGGTCGGCGAAGGCCTCGCGGACGGTCTCGGTCCAGCGTCTGTCCGGCGGCGTTGGAATCTGGCCGGCGGCGTCGCCCCTGATGAAGCGCGGGGCCTCCGGCAGTTGCACCCAGAGGATCGCCTTGCCTTCGGGCGCCCGCGATGGATCGAGCGCGGTCGGCTGCCCCACGC
>JBAQGU010000751.1:0-7959 GCA_049287975.1 Roseiarcus sp. | reverse complement strand
TCGTTGTCGTGGCCGGTGAATTGCCGGCGCGAATAGACGCAGTCGCCCGAAATGACCCGTCGGCCCGCGCTCGTTTCCAGGATGACGAATTGCTGGCCGATCGTGTGGCCGCTGCCCAAGCGCACGTGAATCCCGGGCAGCACATCGTCCTTGTCGCCGTCGATCAAGCTCACCCGGTGGGCGATCGAGGCATCGAGCGCGGTGCGTAAGTTGTCGGGGTCGATGATCGCGGTGAGATGACCAAAGCGTTTGGGCAGCGCAATCGCTTCGTACCAGGACAGGAGTTCGCTCTTCTGGATATACATCTGGGCTTTTGGAAACTCGGCGATCGAGCCCATGTGGTCGAAGTGCGCATGGGTGATGAAGACGTCGCTGATATCGTCGCCGCTCAAACCCACTTCTGCGAGCATTCGCAGCGGCGAAATCCACGTCGGGATGCGGAATTTTCGCGCGAACCCGGACGCATGATCGTCTTGCATGAAGCCAGTGTCGACCAGCACGTTGCGATCGCCGCGTTGCGCCAAAACGAACGAGAATGGCAGATCGACCACGCCCTCGCGATACATCCCGCTGATGAGATCGACCCAGGGCTGCTCCTTGGAGCGTGCGAACTCCATCACATAGACTTGCCAAAGCGCATCCTCAGTCATCGGCTTCTCCATTCAACTTTCCGCCAGCATGCGGCCGAGGCTCGAAAGCCCGACCGCGACGATCAGAATTGCGCCCTGAAAAACATATTGCGAGAAGGTCGGCGCGCCGAAAATATTCAAGCCGTTGAATCCGAAAACGATGATCAAAGTGCCGATGAAGGTGCCCAGCACATGAAACTCGCCGTCCCGCAGCGTCGCCGAGCCCAAAAATACGGCGGCGAAGGCGGTCAGCAAATAGGAGTCGGCGGCGCTGGTCGTTCCGCTGCCCAGGCGCGAAGCGAGCAGCGTACCCGTCAGGCCGGCGCACATCCCGGAAATGACGAAACCGAGGATTTTGATGCGATCGACGCTGATGCCGGCGAGGCGCGCCGCCGCTGGATTGCCGCCGACGGCCTGGATCTCCTGCCCGATCGCCGTCCGCTCGACCAAGACCCAGAGCGCGCCGACGACCAGCACCATCACGATGATCGGATTGGGGATGCCGAACAGCCAGCGGCCGAGCGCCAACTGCAAAAACTCCTCGGGAACCCCGGCCACGATCGGCACGCCGGCGGAATAAGCGAAGGCGACGCCGACGATGATCGTGCCGACGCCCAACGTCGCAATCACCGAATTGACCCTGAGCTTCGTGACGATGAGGCCATTGATGACGCCGACCAAGGCGCCGAGGGCGAGTACGATCGCGATGGCGACCGGAATGGGAAGCTGGTTCTTGACGATGAGGCCGGTGACCACAACGCCGTGCAGGCTGGCGGCGTAGCCAATTGAAAGGTCGAGTTCTCCGACGACGACCGCGAGCGTGAGGCCGCCGGCGATGATCATCGCCAGCGACGCCTGGTTCAGCACATTGATGAAATTGCCGTAGGTCGGAAACGCTTTGGGCGAGAGAAATGAGAAAGCGACGATCATGAGGACGAGCCCGATAATCGTCGCGTAACGAGCGAAAATGCCTACCGCGGACTTGAAAGCGGGCGAAAGCCGGTTCGAACCTTCGCTCATGCGCCCTCGCGCTTCCCAGCTTCGGCGTAGCTCGCCGAAATGATGGCGTGGCGCGTGACTTGGTCGCCCTCGAGCTCGCACACGATCCGCCCTTCCGCCATGACCAGCACGCGGTCGCACAGATCGGGTAGCTCATCGGGTTCAGAAGATATGACGAGCACCGCCATGCCGCGCTCGGTCAGCGAGCGGATGAGGCGGTGGATTTCGGCGCGTGCGCCGACGTCGACCCCGCGCGTCGGCTCATCGAGAATGAGCACCTTGGGCCGCGATTGCAGCCAACGCCCAATCACGACTTTCTGCTGATTGCCGCCACTGAGCTGTCCGACCGGAATATCGACGCCCGCGGTCTTGATCGCGAGGTCGCGGACGGCGCGCTCGGCCAGCGCCTTGCGCCGGCGCCCGCTCACGAGCGGCATGAATGGGCCATAGACGATCGAACCGAGGTTCGCGAGCGAGAGATTGAAGGCGAGGCTCTTGGTGAGCACGAGACCCTCGGCGCGGCGCTCCTCCGGCACGAAGCCGAACCCGGCATTGACCGCGGCCGCGGGACTGCGAGGCGCAAAAGGCTTTTTCTCCAAGGTCATGGCCCCGGAGTCGGGCCGGTCCGCGCCGAACAAGAGACGAGCCAGTTCGCTGCGGCCGGCGCCGACGAGACCGCCAAGGCCGAGCACTTCCCCCCGCTTCAAATCGAAGCTGACTTCGCGCACTTTCGGCGAGCGGGAGAGCCCGCGCGCGGAAAGCACGACCTCGCCATCCAGATGTGAGGCCGCTTTCCTTTGCGACGTCTCGATTGCGCCGCCGACGATCTCCCTTACCAACCGCTGGCGCGTCAGCCCGGCGCCGGCGAGTTCAGCGACCGAGTTTCCGTCGCGGAACACGGTCACTCCTTGGCAAAGCTCCAGAATTTCGTCGAGCCGATGGGAGACGTAGAGCACCGCGACGCCGGACTGTCTGAGATCGCGGATGATCGCGAACAGCTTTTCGCTCTCCGCCGCGGACAAGGCAGCCGTCGGTTCGTCCATCACGATCAGCCGCGCCTTGCGAATCAGCGCCCGCGTAATGCTTATGAGCCAATTCTCGGCCGTCGACAGCCGCTTCACGTTTGCGTCGAGCGGCGCGCTGACGCCGACCCGTCTGGCGATCGGCTCGACGTCACGCGCAATTTGCCGCCAGTCGACGATGCCGAAGCGCGTCTTCTTGGGCAGGCCCAGCATGATGTTTTGCAGCACCGTCATGCCCGGCACGAAGGCCAGCTCCTGGTGGATGAAACTCATGCCGAGATCGTTGGCGATGTGGGGCGTGCTGACATCTGTGCGTCTGCCATCGACGACAATGTCGCCTTCGTCGGGTTGGGTCAAACCGGCAAGCACGCGGATCAGCGTGGACTTGCCCGCGCCATTCGCGCCGACGAGGCCATGCGCCTCGCCGGGTTCGATCGACAAAGACACGCCTTTCAACGCCTGCACGCCGCCGTAAGTCTTGCGAATGCCGGTCGCCGATACGAAAGGGGACGACGCGGGCGTCTCGCTTTGACCCGCAAAAGCGTTCATCCGGGTCTCAACCCGCGTTCACTTCAAGGCGGCGGGATGGTCGGCGATGAACTTGTCGATGGTCTCGGACGTCACGAGGATCGCGGGAACTTCGACCGCCTTCGGCTTCCAGTCGGCGCCGGCTTTGATGATTTCGGGCAGCAACTTGGTCATGTTGTAGCCCTCGGTGTAGCTGTCCTGCCAAGCGGTCGCCGTCATGAAGCCCTTCTTGATGTTCTCGAGCGCCTGGGCGTTGCCATTGACCCCGTACACCTTGACGTCGGTGCGACCCTGCGCGCGAAGCGACCCGATCGCGCCGATCGCCGGATCGTCCCAGCAACCCCAGATCGCGAGATTCTCCTGGCCGGCGGGATGCGAAGCCAGCCAGGCGTTGGCGTATTGGGCCCCGTCTTCGAAATAGCCCGGAATTCGCACCTCGTTTTTCGTCACTTTGATATCGGGATGGCTCTCGAGCGCGTTGTCGAGTTCGACTTCGCGGTTACGGCATACCTCGCCGGTATGGTAGGTCAGCTCGAGAATGGAGCCCTTACCGCCCATCGTCTTGATCATGAGCTCGTCGACCGGCACGACCATCGGGCCGCCCGAGCCATTGGTTGCTGCGACACTGCCCCCGAGGCCGCCGCCCCAGGTCACCACGGGAATCTTCGCGCCCTTTGCGGCATCTAGCCCGGCGCCGATCGAGGAGAAGGGAAACACCATGTCGACGATCGCGGCGGAACCGCGTTGCGCGAAATTCTGGATCCCCGCATTCGCCTGATCCGCATTGCCCGCCGCATCGATCACCGCCACGGTCCAGTTCATCTCCTTGGCCGCCGCCTGAGCGCCGGTGATGTATCGGGCGTTGTTGGCCTCGGTCGCAGAGATGGACACGATCCCCAGAAGCGGCGGGTCGGCGATGGCCAAACCCGCCGACAGTCCGACAGCGACAATCGCAGCGCCAATAGCCAATTTTGTCATGGTTTTCCTCCCTGCAATCTGTTTCGCCCAGCCGACGAAACCTGACGAACCGTTTCGCCCAACATTCGCGTTCGTGCAAGCAAAAATGCTCGTCGCGCATTGAATCGCTGGCATTGTTGGCCCAACTGCGCTGAAATCGCTCGGGGAAGGCGTGACAGAAAGCGCCGAAACGATTAGCTGAGACGAGATGGCGACCATCAAAGACGTGGCGAAAGCGGCGCGCGTGTCGACGGCGACGGTGTCGGCGGTGATCAACGATTCCGCTTACGTCAGTTCCTCCCTTCGAGCCCGGGTGCTCGAAGCGATCCGCAGCCTCGACTATTCCCCTTCGCAGCTGGCGCGCAATTTACGCCGCGGGCGGAACGAGCTGATCGCGCTGGTGGTCGCCGATCTCGCCAACCCCTTCTACGCGAAAGTGGTTTGGGCGGCGGAGGCGGCGGTCGCCGCCTGGGGCTATTCGCTCGTCGTCTTCAACAGCGACGAGAAGCCTGAGGCCGAGAAGCGCATCTTCGCCCGCGTGCAGGCGCTGCAATGCGAGGGCCTGTTGTTGGTGCCGGTCGGCAACGAATTGGAATCCGAACGTCGCGGCGGAGATGGACGGCGCGTCCCCACAGTATTGTTCGGGCGCACGATCGCCGGCGCTTCGATCGACTCGGTCACGATCGACAACGTCTCGGCGAGCTTTCAGGCGACAAACTACCTTCTCGATCTCGGGCACACGCGCATTGGCGCCATCACAGGGCTGATGCACTCGAGTACCGCGCGAGGTCGCATGGAGGGTCTGGAGGCAGCCATGCGCGCCAGAGGGCTGAGCCTCGATCCGCGCTTCATCCGGTCGGGAGAGTTTCGGGAGGAAGTCGCCTATTCGCAGGCGCGCAGCCTGTTCGAGCAGAGCATTCGGCCGACGGCGATATACGTTGCGAACGGCGTCATGGCATTGGGCGTGATGCGCGCAATAGCCGACTTCGGGATGACCTGTCCCGACGACATCTCAATCGCGTCGACAGACAACATTCCGGGAATTCGCGGTCTGCGGCCCATGCTGACGCGGACCGAGCACCCGATCGTCGACATGGTGAACGAGGCGGTCCGACTGCTCGCGGATCGTATTCGACGAGGCGACGCGATCGAACCGCGCAATGTCGTATTCCAACCCTCGCTCGTAGTTGGAGACAGCTGTGCGCCGTTACGTGATGTTCGCGCGGAATATGGATGAGTCATCTCGAAAGCGCGCGAGCGGGCGTACTTGGGAATGTTGCCCCGCCCGAGCCGAGCTGCGCGATCATGCGCCCGTGGCCGGATCGCCGTCTCGCCACCGGCCGGCGAAAAGTAAGACTTTATGCGTCCGGAATGTTGGAGTCTCGAAAATCCCGTGTTAGTTTGCCTTTCCGCGCCCGCGACCTGATCGCGGACTTCGCCTTGACGCGCGAGACAAGGGAGAGACGCATTATGAGGACGACAAGATTCGGCTCGAATTCGAAGGACGGCTCACATTCCCGACGGGATTTGATCCGCGGCGCGGCGCTCGGCGGCGGCGCGGCGGCGATGCTCGGCGGCATGGGGATCAATCCGCTGATCGGCGCGGCGATGGCCAAGGAAGCCGGCATGTCCGCAAAGCCGTTGAAGGCGGCATTCTCCAACGCCGGCCTGCAGGCGACCTGGTGCGCCCAGGGCAAGCAGGCGGCCGAGTACTGGGGCAAGCTGTTCAATGTTGAGGTGACCTGGTTCGACGGTCAGCTCGATGCGGTCAAGCAGCGCTCGGCGATCGACAACATGGCCTCGCAGAAGTGGGACTTCGTCGCGATCCAGGCGTTCGGCATCGGCACCTTGACCGCGCCTGTCAACAAGATGATCGACGCCGGGATCCCCGTCATCGACATGGATACGCTGATCGCCCCGCTCGACACGATCAACGTCCACACCTTCCTCGCGCCGGACAACGAGTTCATGGGCGCCTCGGTCACCCAGGCGCTGGTCAACGCGATCAACGGCGAAGGCACGATGGTGATGACGCAGGGCGCGCTCGGCCATACCGGCGCGCAAGGGCGCGCGCGCGGGTTCAAGTCCGTGGTGTCGAAATTCCCGAAGATCGAGGTGCTCGACGAGCAGTCCGGCAACTGGGACGTCACCCAGGTGGCGCGCATCTGGGAAGCGCTGCTGACGAAATACCCCAAGATCGACGCCGCGTTCTTCCATAACGACGATATGGCGCTCGCCGCTTCCAAGGTCATGCAGGCCAAGGGGCGCACCGAGACCAAGATCGGTGGCGTCGACGCGATGCCGCCGGCGATCAAGGCGGTGCAGGACGGCTCGATGTACGCGACGGTGCGCAACCCCTCCTGCCGCATCCATGGCGGCGCGATCATCGCGGGCGTCAACGCGGTCGTGAACGGCGAGAAGACCGGCCCGGGCGGCATCCCGAAGAACATCGTCACCGACGGCCCCGTCGTCACCAAGCCCAACGCCGACGGCATGGTCTGGATGGAGGAGCAGTTCCTGATCTGAGCCGGAGCGCAGGCAGATGGCGCCGCCGCGCCTGGAACTGACGGGTGTCACCAAGGCGTTCGGCGGCGTCCACGCGTTGCGGGGCGTCGACTTCGCGCTGCGGCCGGGCTCGATCCACGGCGTCGCGGGCGAGAACGGCGCCGGGAAAAGCACGCTGATGAAAATCATCGCCGGCGTCCACGCCGGCGACGCCGGCGAGATGCGCATCGACGGCGAGCCGGTACATTTCCGCTCGACGCGCGACGCCCGCGCCGCCGGCATCGGCATGGTTCATCAGGAGCTCAGCGTCGCGCCCGATCTGACAGTGGCGGAGAACGTCTTTCTCGGCTCGCAGCCGATCGGCGCGCTCGGCCTCGTCGCCTGGAAACGGATGGCGCGCGAGGCGGTCGCGCAGCTGAAGAACCTCGGCCTCGAGATCGATCCCCGCGCGCGTCTAGGCGATTATCCGATCGGCGTGCAGCAGCTCGTCGAGCTCGCGCGGGTGCTGTTCTCCGGCGCGCGGATCGTCATCCTGGACGAGCCGACCTCCGCCCTCTCGCCGCCCGAGATCGCGCGGTTGTTCGAGGTGCTGCGCCGGGTGCGGACCAGCGGGCGCAGCATCGTCTTCATCTCGCATTTTCTCGACGACATCCTTGCGATATCGGACGAAGTCTCGGTGTTCCGCAACGGCTCGCATGTCGCCACCGCCGCTGTGGGGCCAGTCCTTGGTAAAGAGCGCATCGACAAGAGCTGGATCATCGAGCGCATGATCGGCGCCGGCCGCGAGGAACTCGAGGAGAGCTATCTCGGCGACATCGCGCTGAAGAGCCATCCGGACGCGCCGATAGTGCTGGAGGCGCGCGGGCTCACATTGACGCCCTTTTATCGCGACCTCTCGTTCGTCGCCCGCGCGGGCGAGGTGCTCGGGGTTTACGGCTTCATGGGCTGCGGGCAGATCGAACTCGCGCGCACGCTGTTCGGCAAGCTGAAGCCGGAAAGCGGCGCCCTCGAGATGAGCGCCGGCGTCGTCCGGCTCGCCAATACGACCGCAGGCAAGCGTGCGGGGGTGGGTTACGTCGCAGAAAGCCGGCGCGCGATGCTGTTTCGCGAGGAGCCGATCTATCGCAACGTCTCGATCGCGTTTCTCGAACATGTTTCGCGCTGGCTGCTGAAGCCGAGCGCCGAGCGCGCGCAGGCGAAGACGCAGACACAGCGCCTGGGAGTTCGCCCGCCGGGCGTCGAGGCGCGATTGGGCGCGCTTTCCGGCGGCAATCAGCAAAAGGTCGCGCTTGCAAAATGGCTGACCCGCGCGCCCAAGG
>JBAQGU010000750.1:0-3063 GCA_049287975.1 Roseiarcus sp. | reverse complement strand
CCCGCGCTGGCGGCCGCGAACCTCTTGGCGCGGCGCGACGTGACCGGCCTCTCCGCCCTCTCCGGCGCGATCGATCGGCTGGGTCCCTCGTACGTCAAGCTCGGCCAGTTTCTCGCGACCCGGCCCGACGTCGTCGGAACCAAGGTCGCAGCGGAGCTGGAGCGGCTGCAAGACCGCATGACGCCGGCGCCGCGCGAAATCGCCGTCGCGCAAGTGGAAGCAGCCTTCGAGGCGCCGCTGGCGAGCCTCTACATCGAGTTCGGCGACGCGGTGGCCGCCGCCTCGATCGCCCAGGTGCATCGCGCCCGAGTGCGCTACCGCGACGGCGAGCGCGAAGTCGCGGTCAAGATTTTGCGTCCCGGCGTCGAACGGCGATTCGCGCGCGACCTCGCGGACATGTTCTTCGCCGCTCGAATGGCCGAAAATCTCATCCCGAGCCTGCGCCGCCTGCGGCTAGTCGAAGTCGTCGAAACGCTCGCACGCACAGTGCGCATGGAGATGGATTTCCGTGTCGAGGCGGCGGCGGCGGCGGAATTTGCCGAGAACCTATTGGACGACCCTGGAGTCCGAGCCCCCGAGGTCGACTGGGACCGCACGACGCGGGAAGTCCTGACGATGGAATGGATCGACGGCGCGCCAATGACCGATCCGGTCCGTCTGGCGGAGCTCGGATTTGATACGCCCGCGCTGGGGCGTCGCCTGATCCAGTCCTTTCTTCGCCACGCCCTGCGAGACGGCTTCTTCCACGCCGACATGCATCAGGGCAATTTCCTCGTCGATTCGGAAGAGCGCATCGTCGCGCTCGATTTCGGCATCATGGGACGTCTCGGGCTCAAGGAGCGAAGGTTCTTGGCGGAAATCCTGTTCGGCTTCATCCGCAAGGATTATCTGCGCGTCGCAGAAGTGCATTTCGAGGCGGGCTATGTGCCGCACACCTACCGGGTGGAGGACTTCGCCCAAGCGATCCGCGCGATCGGGGAACCCATCCACTCGCGACCCTCCGAGCAGATATCGATGGCCAAATTACTGACGCTGCTGTTCGATGTCACCGCTCTGTTCGAAATGACGACGCGGCTGGAACTGGTGCTGTTGCAAAAGACGATGGTGGTGGTGGAAGGCGTCGCCCGCAAGCTGGACCCGCATCTGAACATGTGGGCCACCGCGGAACCCGTCGTCGGCGAGTGGATCGCCGATAATCTGGGCCCGCGCGGTCGGATCGAGGACGTCGGCCGAGGGCTGTCGCTGCTCGTCAAGTTGATCGGCGAAGCTCCCCCACGGCTGGAACGTCTGGCGCGATGGATCGACGCCGGCGGCCTCGAGAAGGATGCGCGACTGATTGCGGCGAATGCTCGCACTACCGAGCGCAGCGTCAAGTTCGCTTTCTGGATCATCGCCGTCAGTCTGGCGTGTATCGCCGCGTACCTGGCCCTACACGCGTAGCCTTTATGGCAATCTTGACATGATGCATTTTTGTCATGATGTCTGCAGTGACCTAGGATTGCAGAGGGGCCGAAGTTGGTTGCAATGGCCACGGATGGTCCTCGGCGAATTCCGGATTCGAAGGCACGCGAGAGGCCGGGATTGTCGCTGCTCACGAAAATTTGCACGCGGCGGCATCGCTAATTTTATGCCGGGTCCGGACGTTTACGGCGCCGATCCGTTATAGTGGCGAATCACAATGTGTCCGCGTGGGCCTCGCCTTTCATGAGTTCGCTCGCCATTTCCGCTTCCCGGATCCTGCTGATCATCGGCGGCGGGATTGCGGCCTATAAGTCGCTGGAGCTCATCCGCCGGCTGCGCGAGCGCGGCGCGGAAGTGCGAGTCGTGATGACGGCCGCCGCCCGGCAATTCGTCTCCCCGCTGTCAGCGGCGTCGCTGAGCGGGGCGGCAGTCCGCGACGATTTGTTCAGCCTCGACGATGAAGCGGAAATGGGGCACATTGAGCTGTCTCGCGCCGCCGATCTGATCGTGGTCGCGCCGGCGACGGCCGATCTGCTGGCTCGAATGGCGCAAGGCATCGCCAACGACCTCGCCTCGACCACTTTACTGGCCACCGACAAACGCGTGCTCGCCGCGCCGGCGATGAACGTCCGCATGTGGCTGCATCCCGCAACGCGGCGAAACGTCACGGCTTTGCGCGGCGACGGCGTAGCGTTCGTCGGCCCCGACGATGGCGAAATGGCATGCGGCGAGTTCGGCCCGGGACGGATGGCCGAACCGCTGGCGATCGTGGCCGCGATCGAGCAGGAACTCCTGCGACCGACCTTCATTCCCCTGCCCGCCGGCGCCCGGACCCGGGGCCCGCTGACGGGCAGGCACGTCGTCGTGACGGCCGGGCCCACTTACGAACCGATCGATCCTGTACGTTTCATCGGCAATCGATCCTCCGGCCAGCAGGGATTTGCGCTCGCGGAAGCCGCTGTCGCCGCGGGCGCAAGGGTGACCTTGATCAGCGGTCCTGTGACCCTCCCCGATCCGCAGGGCGCATCGGTGGTTCGGGTCGAGACAGCGAGGCAGATGCTCGAAGCGGCGCGCGCAGCGTTGCCGGCCGACGTCTTCGTGAGCGCTGCCGCGGTCGCCGACTGGCGGGTCGAGGCCGTGAGTGACCAAAAACTGAAGAAAGGAGCGCGAGGCGCCCCGACTCTGTCGCTCGTCGAAAATCCGGACATTCTCGCTGAGATCGCGGCGACCTGCGCGACGCGGCCGAGTCTCGTCGTCGGCTTCGCCGCGGAAACCGAAAACGTCGTCGAAAACGCCAAACGCAAACTGAGTCGCAAGGGTTGCGATCTCATCGTCGCCAACAGCGTGGCCGAGGGCTCGGGCACTTTTGGCGGCGCCGAGAATGAAGTGCATATCGTGACAGCGTCGGGGGCAGAGAGTTGGCCGCGCATGAGCAAGCCCGAAGTCGCTCGCAAATTGATAGAGTTAGTCGGCGCGCGCCTAGGGAACGCACAGTGATAACCGTAAAATTTCGGCAATTATCTCACGCGGAGGGCTTGCCAATACCCCGCTTTCAGAGCGATGATGCCTCCGGTATGGATCTGATCGCCGCCGTTCCGGCGG
>JBAQGU010000749.1:0-2062 GCA_049287975.1 Roseiarcus sp. | reverse complement strand
GCGGAGAACCGCCTGCTGCTCCGCACTGACGCCCGGGTCGGAGCGAGCCGCCGCCTGTTCGAGGAACCGGTCGGCGATTTCGCCGGCGGTTCGGCCGCCGACCGGCACAATGCCGGCGATCGCGAGTAGGTCTTCGACCAGCGCCTTGGCGCCTGCATGGTCCGCGCGCTCGAGCGCCGCCAGCACGCCGGACTGCGAGTTCGAGCCCTGGCCGCCGCTGACGACAGTCTCCAGAGGACGCCCTTGCGAAAGCCCGCGCCGCACCCGGCGCAGCCAGACATCCGGCAGACCGAGGGCGCCCAGCACGCCATCGAACACGCGGGCGTCGCCGATCCGCACGGCCAGGGGCCCCGAGCCGGCCGCCTCGGCCGCTTCCAGCGCGAGGCCCAGAATTTCCGCGTCCGCCGCTTCGATGTCATCACGTCCGTAGCTTTCGAGCCCGGTCTGGATCATCTCCCCGCTCTGGCCCGGGCGCGCGCGAAAAACCGGGCCGAGATAGGCGTATTGCGCCTCGGCGCCCGGCTGCGGCGAGGCCAAGTGCGCGAGGCATACGGGGACCGTGTATTCCGGACGCAGGCACAGCTCCGCCCCCGAGGCGTCGCTGGTCAGATAGAGGCGGCCACGGATTTCCTCGCCGGACATGTCGAGGAACGCGGCGGCGGGTTGCAACACGGGCGGCTCGAGGCGGCTGAAGCCGGCGCCGAGAAAATGGTCGAGCGCGCGAATCCCCGCTTCGCGCCTGCGCGCGTCGGTCGGCGGAACCGGCAAGATCGCGTTCACCAGATATTTCCTCAAATTCGAGGCTTCCTTTAACAAAGGCGCGGCCTGGACGCAGCCCTTTTCCCGTTCCAAGGTGAATCGTCGTCCGGGCGTGGTCACAGGTCAGCCATGGTCGGATGCGATGGGCGGCGTCCCCTTCGAGTCGATCCCCGAGGAGCCACGTGTCGATCGCTCGCGTTGTTCGGCTGTTGCTTCTCGTCCCGGCGATCGCGCTCGCGCTCCTGGCCGGGCTCGGCGCCGAGGAGACGCCGCGGCAGCGGCTCGACGCGGCGCGCGCGACCCTGAGCGACATCGATGTCGCGCTGAAAGCGGACAATTCGACCGACGCCGACCTAGCTCGGCTGCGCGCCGAGAGCGATTCACTTGCCTCGCAGCTGCAGGCCGTGATCGCCGAACTGACCCCAAGACTGGACGCCTCGGCGAAACGGCTGGCCGAACTGACCCCAAAGACCAAGGAAAGCACGGCGGCCAGCGACGCGACCAGCCAAGAGCTGACCGCCGAGCAGGCGAAGCACGACGCGCTGGACGCGGACTTGCGCTCGGCGCGCGCGATGCTGTTGCAGTCCGACGAATTCGCCGCGCGGATCGGAACGGCGCGGCGCGGCTTGTTCGCGCGGGAGACCTTCGCGCGCTCCTCGAGCCTGTTCAGCCCGCTGCTCTGGTCCGGCCTCTTCCGCGAGGCGCCCCGCGATCTGGCGACGGTCGGATCCATCTTCACGGACTGGCTGCGCGGGCTCGCGCAGCGGATGAACGAACAGGAAGCCCTCGAACTCGGCCTGCTCCTGCTTGCCATGATCGTCCTGGCGCCGCCGCTACGATGGATCGCGCGTCGGGTGATCGCGCGCGAATCCAAAGTCGCGGCCCCGAGCCGTTTTCAGCGCGCACTGGCCGCCGCCTGGACGATTCTGGTGCTCGCGGGACTGCCGCTCGCCGCGCTCGGAATCCTAGCCTACGCGCTCGATCTCTTCGACCTGTCCGACCCCCGCCTGCAGGGCGGCGTCGATGCGCTGCTGGATGGGCTGAGGTTCTTCGCCATCGCCTATGCGCTGGGCCGCGGCATGCTCGCGCCGAGCCTGCCGAACTGGCGATTGCTGGGTCTGGGGGACCGCGCCGCGAAATTGCTGTTTCGCTTCATGATGTTTGCGACGACGATCTGGGCCTTGCAACGCTTGGCCGAGCCGGCCGCGGAAGCGGCGAGCTCGTTGTATATCACAGTGGCGGCGCGCGCGGTCGGCGCGGCGCTGATCTCGCTGGGGGCCGCCTACACGCTGCGGCGCGTCCC
>JBAQGU010000748.1:0-3320 GCA_049287975.1 Roseiarcus sp. | reverse complement strand
GGTGAAGACCGTGACGTCGCCGACGGCGCGCTTCACCTTGTCGATATCGACCGCGCCGAGAAGTTTGTCGGCGTCGCCCGAAAGTGTCTGCAGTTTCTGGGCGAGTGGGCCGATCTGCTTGCCGAGTTCCGAAACTCCGGTCAGCGCGGCGCCGATCCCGGAGGAGCTGTCGCCCAAGGCCTTCGAGAACGTATCGATGTTCTTGATCGTGTCGGTGATTGCCAGGCTGTTGTCGGAAACGAGCTTGTCGGCTTTGGCCAAAATCGCATCCACCTTCGCCGAAACATTCTGGACGCTCTCCAGCAGATTCGCCGAGGGCTCAGCGACGATCACCGGAGGCGCGCCGTCTACTCCGACGAGCGTCGGCGAGTTGGGGGCGCCGCCCGTCAATGCGATCGCCGATCCTCCGGTCAACCCCTGCAACTCGAGGCGCGCCTGCGTGTCCTTCTTGATCGTGATGCGGCCGTCGACGTTGATGATCGCGGCGACGCGGCCGGGATCGTTCGGCACAAAATCGAGCGAAAGGACTTCGCCGACGCGCAGGCCGTTGAAGACGACGGCGCCTCCACGCGACAGGCCGGAGACCGAACCCGTGAACAAGACTTGGTAGGTCCTGCTATGGGAAACCTGCCCTGCCGCGACGAGCCAGAGGACGAACAAGAAGCCGCTCGCGATCACCGCGAGGGTGAACGCGCCGATCAGAACGAAATTCGCCCGAGTCTCCATTCCGTACTATTTCCTTCGCAAGGAGCAACGCCGCGAAGCCGCCGCGAAACGTTCGCACGACCCGGGCCGAGCCCATCCTACTCGGCGTCATAGCAGATTCTCGCGCCGATCGCGCCTCTCTCGGGCGCTCGCGTCATCGCGGCCTCGCCGCCGCGCCCGATCGAGCGGCCGCTTCGCGTCCGGAACCGCGTTTGCCGTGAAAATAGCTCTTTATCCACGGGTCCGACGAGTCCAGAAGCTCGGAGATCGGACCGATCGCGATCACCCTGCCCTCCCCGAGAACCGCCACCCGGTCGCAAATCGCGTAGAGGCTGTCGAGATCGTGGGTCACCATGAACACGGTCAGGCCCAACGTCTCCTGCAGAGTGCCGATCAGGTCGTCGAAATCGCCCGCGCCGATCGGATCGAGGCCGGAGGTCGGCTCGTCGAGGAAAAGCACTTCGGGATCGAGCGCGAGCGCACGCGCCAGCGCCGCGCGCTTGATCATGCCGCCGGAGAGTTCGGAGGGAAACTTGTCCGCCGCGTCGGGCGGCAAGCCCACGAGCGCCAGTTTCAACATCGCCAATTCCTCGCGCAGCCGCGGCGAAATATCGAGATGTTCGCGCATCGGCGCCTGGATGTTCTGCTTGACTGTCAGGCTCGAGAACAAGGCCCCCTGTTGAAACAGGACGCCCCAGCGACGTTCGACCCGACCCCGCTCGGCCTCGGTCATCGCGTCGAGATCGCGGCCCTTGACCTCGATCGAACCGGCGCGCCGGTGCAGCAGCCCGAGGATCGCGCGCGTCAGCACCGACTTGCCGGCCCCGGAGGCGCCGACGAAGCCGAGCACCTCGCCGCGGTGGATGTCGAGGTCGAGACCCTTCATGACCAGCTTTTCGCCGAAACCGACCTCGAGCCCGCGCACGCGGATCTCGATTTCCCATGCCGGGTGCGGCGGGCGACTGAGGCTCGCCGCCGTCAAAAATCCACCGCCGCGAAATAGAGGGCAAAAATTCCGTCGACGACGATCACCATGAAGATCGATTTCACGACAGACGACGTCACCTTGGCCCCCAGGGACTCGGCCGAACCGCTCACCGCGAAGCCTTCCGAGGCGGCGATGATGCCGATGATCAGCGCCATGAACGGCGCCTTTATCAATCCGACCTCGAACCTTTCCAGGCTGTAGGGCTGCTGCAGCCGGGTAAAGAAGGCCTCGGGCGTGACGCCGCCGATATACCACATGACCAGACCCGCGCCGAACAGCGCGGCGATGTCGCCCAGGAAGGTGAGAATCGGCATCGACAATACGAGCGCCGCCGCTCTGGGCAATATCAGGACTTCCACCGGGTCGAGCGCCATCACCTTCAGCGCGTCGATCTCCTCGCGCATGTTCATGGCGCCGATTTCGGCCGTCATCGCCGACCCCGTGCGGCCGGCGACCATGATCGAGGTCAGCAGCAGGCCCATTTCCCTCAAGATGAGAATACCGACGAGATCGACGGTGTAGGCGCCGGCGCCGTAGCGCGCCAACTGGGAAATGCCCTGCTGGGCGACGATCGCGCCGACGAAGAAATTGATCATGACGATGATCGGCGCGCTGCGCAGCGAGAACGACTCGAGATGAAACGCCAGGGCCGTCAGTCGCCATCGCAGCGGGGAAATGGCGGCGCGCGCGAAGACCGCGACCAGACGGCCGAGCAAGTCGATACCGGCGATCAGGTCCACGCCGGAGACGTACACGCTCTCCCCGACGTCGGCGAGCAGCGCCGTCGCGGACGGACCGCGACGATGCGGCATCGCCTCGACGGGTCGATAGTGAGCCGCGCGCAACAGGGTCGCGTGCTCGGCTCGCACGCCGGTCAGCGCCGCCTCGACGCCGGCAGCCGACATCGACTGGCGCGAGCGATCGATCAGCCAGGCCCCGGCGGTGTCCAGGCTCTCGATCGCGGAAATATCGAGTGTGGCGTGGCGGGCGCCGTCGGCGGCCGCCATGAGCGCGGCGGCCTGTTGCTCCAGTCCGGCGCCCGCTCGAAGCGTCCAATCCCCCGTCAGCGCCAATATGACGCCGTCGGTCGATGCTTCGCTCGCGATCGTTGGGGCCAGGGACATTGCGTGCGAATGCCACGTTCCAGAGCGGCGCCGCAACTGGAAACTCGCTCTGAAGCACGAAGCGCGGTTCCCCAAGGCTCCGGCCGCGGGCGCGGTTCGACCGGTAGCCGGCAGCCCGCCGCCTCCGGCGAGCTTCGCGCAAGGCGAGCTTTGCGCGAGGCTTCACCGCTAAAACCTCGAGGGGGCGGCATTTTTGTGACCGGTGGGTTCGACGCGTGGACCCGTGCGGAAACAAAACGAGCACGAATCGGCGACGCGCGAATCGAATCCGATTTTCTTGGCAAAGGCGAGTCAAAAAACGAGGGGGAGGCGCGATTCGGCTGACCACGGTCAAGAGACCAGTCGCCCCGCCGGCGGCCCCGGTCCCGCGACAGTGCGCGGCGGAGGAAAGCGGGGACAAGCGCCTCGACCGAATCGCGGGAATCGCGATTCGGTCGAAGCGCGACGGACTTTGCAAGTCCACGCGCTCCGGGCTCGCCGATTTCCGGCGGACAGGGTTAAGG
>JBAQGU010000747.1:0-10984 GCA_049287975.1 Roseiarcus sp. | reverse complement strand
GTCGAGCGCCCAGCGGAGATTGACCGCCGTCGGTCGACTCGCCAGCAGGGCGACATGGGCGCGCTCCAGCGAGGCGTCGTCGGCCGCGTCTCTCAGGGCGAGCGCCAGCCCATAGGCGCCGGCGGCGCCGATCAGCGGCGCGCCCCGTACGACCATGGTCTTGATCGCAACAACCGCAGAGTCGAGGTCGCCGATCCGGCGCGTCGCGAACCTATGCGGCAACAACGTCTGGTCGATGACCTCGATCGCGTGGCCGTCGGCGGTCGGCCAAAGCGTCCGATAGGAGCGTCCGTCGACTTTCATGGCCTCAATTCGCTGGCTTGGAACGAACGTCGATACCGGTCCGCGACCCGTCGGCCGCAGAAAGTCTCGTTAGATAACATTGTGAAGATTCACAACCGTGCTAGAACCCTCGGCAAGTTGCCGTCGGTCGCGTGGGCGCCTGGGCGGACCTGATCCGGGCGACATGGCCATGACTTAGGGGATGCGGAAATGGATCAGCTCACCGAAAGCGCCGAAGTCGTCAGCGGCGATACCGAGCGGGCCGTCCGGCCCCGAACCACTGAGGAATTGAAGGCCGCGGTCCTGGATAAACTCACTTATGTCGTGAGCAAGGACCCTGTCGCGGCGAGCCAGCGCGACTGGTTTCTCGCGGTCGCTCACGCGACACGGGACATCGTCGTCGAACGCTGGATCGATTCGACCAATCGGAATTATCGCGAAGATCGGAAGCGGGTCTATTACCTCAGCCTTGAGTTTCTGGTCGGCCGCATGCTGTTCGACGCGATGACCAACGTCGGAATCGTCGAGCCCATGACCGCCGCGCTCTCGCAGCTGGGGGTCGATCTCTCCTCGCTGCGCCGGGTGGAATCTGACGCCGCGCTCGGCAATGGCGGCCTGGGCCGCCTGGCGGCCTGTTTCATGGACAGCATGGCGACCCTGTCGATCGCCGCGCACGGCTACGGCATTCGCTACGACAATGGGCTGTTCCGGCAGATCATTCGCAACGGTTGGCAGCAGGAAGCGCCGGAGGATTGGCTCCTGCACGGAAATCCCTGGGAGTTCGAGCGGCCCGAAACTACCTATACGATCGGGTTCGGCGGCTGGGTCGAGGCGATCCCGGGCGAGGGCGACTTCATGCGTCATGTCTGGCATCCCGGGGAAACCATCGAAGCCGTCGCCTACGACACGCCGGTGGTGGGATGGGGCGCGGAACATGTCAATACGCTTCGTCTCTGGTCGGCGCGCGCGGTCGATCCGATAAAACTCGACGCGTTCAACGCCGGCGACTATATGGGCGCGCTATCGGATTCGGTGCGGGCCGAAGCGATCTCCAAGGTCCTTTATCCCAGCGATGCGACGCCCGCAGGGCAGGAGCTTCGGCTCCGGCAGGAATATTTTTTCGCCTCCGCCTCGTTACTCGACTTGGTCCGACGCCACGTCAAGCAACACCGCGACGTGCGTACGCTCGGCGAGCACGTCTCCGTCCAGCTGAACGACACGCATCCCTCGATCGGGGTCGCGGAAATGATGCGCATCCTGGTCGACATGAACCGGATGGAATGGGACGAGGCCTGGAAAATCACGCAGACGGTGTTCTCTTACACCAACCACACCCTGTTGCCCGAAGCGCTCGAGAGCTGGCCCGTGGCCCTGATGGAGCGGCTGCTGCCGCGCCACATGCAGATCATCTATCTCATCAATGCCGAGCATCTCGATAGTGCGCGCGCTCAGGGAATGGTCGACGCCGGCCTGCTGGCGTCGGTCTCCCTGATCGATGAACATGGCGGCCGCCGCGTGCGGATGGGCTCGCTCGCCTTCATCGGCTCGCACAAGATCAATGGCGTTTCGGCTCTGCACACCAATCTGATGAAAGAGACGGTATTTCATGATCTGGACTCGATCTATCGCGGCCGCATCACCAACAAGACCAACGGCATCACGTTTCGTCGATGGCTGATCGAGTGCAACCCGCAACTCACGAAGATCATAATCGCGGCGGTCGGCGAAAAAGCGCTGCGCAACCCCGATGCGCTGCGGGAACTGGCCAAATTCGCGGACGATTCCTCGATGCAGGAACAGATAGCGATGGCCCGTCGCGCCAATAAGGTCGTGCTTTCCCAGCAGATCGCCGAGATCTTGAACCAGCGGGTCGACCCCGACGCTCTGTTCGACGTTCAGATCAAGCGAATCCACGAATACAAGCGCCAGCTTCTCAATATCCTCGAGACGGTCGCGCGCTACAACGAAATCCGCGCCAACCCGACGGCGAACTTCGCGCCGCGCGTAAAAGTGTTCGCGGGCAAGGCGGCGGCGAGCTACCAGCAGGCCAAACTCATCATCAAGCTGGCCATCGACGTGGCGCGGACGGTCAATGCGGACCCGACCGTGCGCGGCAAGCTCAAGGTCGTCTTTCTCCCCAATTACAACGTCAGCCTCGCCGAGATGATCATCCCGGCGGTCGATCTCTCCGAGCAGATCTCCACCGCGGGCATGGAAGCCTCCGGCACCGGCAACATGAAGATGGCGCTGAACGGCGCGCTGACGATCGGCACTCTCGATGGCGCCAATGTCGAGCTGCGCGATCTCGTGGGCGACCCGAATATCTTCATCTTTGGCCTGACCGCCGCCGAAGTCGAGGCCTCGCGGCGACGCGGCATCGACTCCAGCGCCCGCATTGCCGCCTCGCCGATCTTGCGCGAAACGCTCGACGGGATCGGCTCCGGCGTATTCTCCGCGGACGATCGCGGCCGCTACAAGGGTCTCGTCGAAACGCTGACGCATCACGACTATTTCATGGTGTGCGCCGATTTCGACGCCTACTGGGCGACGCAGGTGAAAGTCGACGCCGCCTGGCGCGACCGCAAGGCCTGGCTACGCTCCAGCATCATAAATACGGCGAACACGGGCTGGTTCTCGTCGGATCGCACGATCGCCGAATATGCGACCGAGATTTGGAACGCGCCCTTCCGGCCGATTGCTTAAAAAAGGAAATCGGCATGGCCGAAAACTGGCGCGCAAGGGAGGAAGACATCGACGCCATCGCGGCGGCGCGCGAGGAAGATCCGTTCGCGATTCTCGGACCCCATCTGACCCCGGACGGCTGGGTCATCCGCGCTTTCGTCCCCGACGCCATCCGCGTTCGGGTTTTGACCCGGGAAGGCGTGCCCATCGCGGAGCTCGAGCGGCGCAAAGGGGACTTCTTCGAGGCGCTGCTGCCGCATGTCGGGGAGCGGCCGACCTACCGCATCGAGGCGACGCGCGTCACCGGCGTTTCATCCTATGAGGACGCCTACGCCTTTGGTCCGGCGCTGGGTCCGATGGACGATCACTTGCTCGTCGAGGGCAACCACAGGCAGCTCTACAAGCGGCTGGGTGCACAAATCACGGTCCATGAAGGCGCGGGCGGCGTGGTGTTCGCGGTCTGGGCGCCGCACGCGCGCCGGGTTTCGGTCGTCGGCGACTTCAACGAATGGGACGGACGGCGGTGCCAGATGCGCAAGCGCATCGACAGCGGTCTGTGGGAAATCTTCATTCCGCATCTGGGCGCAGGCGTCGTCTATAAATACGAAGTCGTTTCGGCCAGCGGAATCATGCAGCCGCTGAAGGCCGACCCCTATGGCTTCGAGGCGGAGCTTCGGCCTTCCACGGCGTCGGTGGTGGCCTACACCACCGATTACCCCTGGAATGACGACGACTACCTCGCAACCCGCGGTCAGGGCGAAGCGCGGCGCAAGCCGATGTCGATTCTCGAGGTTCACCTGGGATCCTGGCGACGCGGCGAGGGCGGCCGATTCCTGACTTACGACGAACTTGCGGAACAACTGATCCCCTATGCCGTCGACCTGGGGTTCACTCACCTCGAACTCATGCCCGTCACCGAGCATCCCCTCGACGACTCATGGGGCTATCAGCCGATCGGCCTGTTCGCGCCCACCCGCCGCTTCGGCGCGCCTGACGCGTTCGCTCGCTTCGTGGATCGCGCCCACCTAGCAGGCCTGGGCGTCATTCTCGACTGGGTCCCCGCCCATTTCCCGGTAGATGCCCACGGGCTGGCCCATTTCGACGGCGCGCCGCTCTACGAGCACGCCGACCCGCGCATGGGCTTCCATCCCGACTGGAACACGGCGATCTACGATTTCGGCCGCAGGGAAGTGTCCAATTTCCTCCTCACGAGCGCGCTCTACTGGGTCGATCGCTATCACGTCGACGGCCTGCGCGTCGATGCGGTCGCCTCGATGCTTTACCTCGATTATTCTCGTAAGCCGGGAGAATGGCTCCCCAACGCGCAAGGCGGCAACGAGAACCTGGACGCGATCGCCTTCCTCAGACGGGCCAACGAAGCGGTGTACGGCGAGTTTCCCGGCGCCGTGACGATTGCCGAGGAATCGACAGCATTTCCCGGCGTCTCCCGCCCGACGAATTTCGGCGGCCTCGGCTTCGGCTTCAAATGGAACATGGGTTGGATGCACGACACGCTGGACTACATGTCGAGCGATCCGATCTATCGGCGCTGGAGCCACCACAAGATGACCTTTGGGCTGCTCTACGCCTTCACCGAGAACTTCATCCTGCCGATCTCGCACGACGAAGTCGTCCACGGCAAACGTTCGGTCGTCGGCAAGATGCCGGGCGATGAATGGCAGCGCTTCGCCAATACGCGCGCCTATTATGGCTTCATGTGGGGCCATCCCGGCAAGAAGCTGCTGTTCATGGGGCAGGAGTTCGGCCAGACCAGCGAATGGAACTCCAACGATTCGCTGCCGTGGTGGCTGCTCGACCATTGGCCGCACCAAGGTCTACAGGCGCTCGTGCGCGACCTCAACCACTTATATCGCTCGACGCCGGCGCTGCATGCGCGCGATTGCGAGGCCGAGGGCTTCCGGTGGATCGTCGTCGACGATGAAAACCAGTCGGTGTACGCCTTCCTGCGAACGGGCGCCGAGACCGACCGGCCCGTCGCGGTCGTCTGCAACTTCACGCCCGAGGTCCGATACGGTTATCGGATCGGCCTGCCGTCGTCGGGGCGCTGGCGCGAGGCGCTCAACACGGACTCGGCGGTCTACGGCGGCGCCAACGTCGGCAACATGGGCGCTATCGTCGCGGAACTGCAACCGGCGCATGGGCTTATAGCCTCGGCGTCGCTGACACTGCCGCCGTTGGCGACGTTGTTTCTGGAATTCGACCCTGCGGAGTCTCAGCGCCGCAGAGAGCGTTAGCGGCCTTTTTTTGTGGGAGGAGCTTTCATGAGTTCGCCGAGTGCGTCCAAGGAAGCGGCGCCCGCTCCGCCGTTCGCGCGTCACGCCATGGCCTATGTGCTCGCGGGGGGGCGCGGCAGCCGGCTGATGGAATTGACGGACCGGCGCGCCAAACCCGCGGTCTATTTCGGCGGCAAATCGCGAATCATCGATTTCGCTCTGTCGAACGCTCTCAACTCGGGCATTCGTCGCATCGCGGTCGCCACGCAGTATAAGGCGCACAGCCTGATCCGGCATCTGCAACGGGGCTGGAACTTCTTCCGTCCGGAGCGCAACGAGAGTTTCGACATCCTGCCGGCCTCGCAGCGCGTTTCGGAGACCATGTGGTATCTCGGCACGGCCGACGCGGTCTACCAGAACATCGACATCATCGAGAGCTACGCGCCGCAATACATGGTCATCCTGGCGGGCGACCATGTCTACAAGATGGACTACGAAAAGATGCTGCAGCAGCACGTCGAGTCCGGCGCCGACGTGACGGTCGGGTGTCTCGAGGCCCCATTGGAGGAAGCCAAGGGGTTCGGCGTGATGCACGTCGATACGGAGAACCACATCCTGTCGTTCCTGGAGAAGCCGAAGAACCCGCCTCATATGCCTGGCAAACCGGACGTGGCGCTATGCAGTATGGGCATCTACGTCTTCGACACGAAATTCCTGATCGAGGAGCTGAGGCGCGACGCCGCCGATCCCAACTCCGCGCACGATTTCGGCAAGGACACAATTCCCTACCTCGTGGCCAAGGGCAAAGCGGTCGCCCATCATTTCTCGACCTCGTGCGTGGTGTCGACCGAGGAAGCGCAGATCTACTGGCGGGATGCAGGGACGGTGGACGCCTTTTGGGCCGCCAACATCGATCTCACCGACGTCGTTCCCGATCTCGACCTCTATGACCGGGCGTGGCCGATCTGGACCTATGGCGAGATCACGCCGCCGGCCAAGTTCGTGCATGACGTCGACGGACGGCGCGGCGTCGCGATTTCCTCACTGGTGTCGGGCGGTTGCATCGTCTCGGGTTCGTCGATTTCCCGATCGCTCGTCTTCACCGGCGGCCGCGTGCATTCGTTCTCGCGAATACACGAGGCCGTCATCCTTCCCTACGTTCGGGTCGGGCGCAATGTGAGCCTGAATAAAGTCGTCATCGACGCCGAAGTCCGGATTCCCGACGGTCTCGTCGTCGGCGAGGACCCTGTGCTCGACGCCAAACGCTTCCGTCGCACCGAAAACGGCGTCACGCTGATCACGCAACCGATGATCGACAAGCTCGGGTTATGAACCCGCTTCGGGTTCTTTCGATCGCGTCGGAGGTCTATCCCCTGGTCAAGACCGGCGGACTCGCCGACGTCGCTGGAGCCCTGCCGGGCGCGCTGAAAGGCGAGAGCGTCGAGATGCGCACGCTCCTTCCCGGCTATCCCCAGGTGATGGCCGGCCTCGAGACGAGCGAGCCGGCATACGCCTATTCCGAGCTGTTCGGCGGGCCGGCGAGGGTGCTGGCGGCGCAGGGCAAGGGCCTCGATCTCTTCGTAATCGATGCGCCGCATCTGTTCGATCGGCCGGGCAATCCGTATCTCGGTCCGAACGGGCTGGACTGGGCCGACAACGCACAGCGTTTCGCGGCTCTGGCGCGAGTGGGCGCCGACATCGGCAAGGGCTCGATCGCAGGCTTCGCCCCCGAAGTCGTCCACGCCCACGATTGGCAAGGCGCGCTGGCGCCCGCCTATCTCCATTACGACGGCGGCGCGCGTCCCGGCACGGTGCTCACGATCCACAATATCGCATTCCAGGGACATTTCCCCGCCGCGATGCTCGAGGTGCTCGGGCTGCCCGCGCACGCGATGACGATCGACGGCGTCGAGTATTTCGGCGGCGTCGGTTTTCTAAAAGCCGGCCTGCAACTCGCCGACCGCATTACGACGGTCTCGCCGACCTACGCGCGCGAGATCATGACGCCCGAATTCGGGATGGCGCTCGAAGGCCTCCTGGTGGCCCGCGCGGCCGCCGTCGAGGGGATCGTCAACGGCATCGACGACGTGGTCTGGAACCCGGCCACCGACCCGACCCTGGCGCAGAACTACAGCGCGCTTCGCATCGACATGCGGGTGCGCAATCGGACGGTTCTGCAGCAGCGCCTGGGCTTGACGCCGAGTTTCGACGCGCCGCTGTTCGGGGTCGTTTCGCGCCTCACCAGCCAGAAGGGGCTCGATCTGCTGCTCGGCGCCCTACCCTATCTCGTCGCCGAAGGCGCCCAGATCGGGGTGCTCGGCACGGGCGAGGCGACGATCGAGCTAGGCTTCGCCGAGGCGCAGCGGGCCTATGAAGGCGCCGTCGGCTGCGTATTCGGCTATAACGAACAGCTCGCGCATCTCATTCAGGGGGGCTCCGATTTCCTCGTCGTACCGTCGCGTTTCGAGCCATGCGGGCTGACGCAATTGTGCGCTTTGCGCTACGGCGCGACGCCGATAGTGGCGCGCGTCGGCGGGCTCGCAGACACGGTCATCGACGCCAATGAAGCGGCGTTGACCGCGGGCGTCGCAACCGGGGTCCAATTCTACCCGCCGACGCCGAGCGCGTTTCGGGATGCGCTCGCGCGCGCGCTCGCCTTTTATCGCGACCCGCCGACGATGCGCCGATTGCGCTTGAACGGAATGCGCGCCGACGTTTCCTGGCGCGGCCCCGCCAAGCGCTACGCCGCCCTCTATCGCGGCCTGGCGGCGAAGGCGGTTCCGTGAGCGAAAGACGAGCCGGCGCGCCGCTCGGAATCGTTCTCGGGCCGAGCGGCGCCGACGTCGCGCTCTACTCCGCGCATGCGAGCGCCGCCTATCTCTGCCTCTATGACGAGGCCGGCGAGCATGAGACCGGCCGTGTGCGGCTGGCGCCCGACGACGACGGCGTCCATCGCGGTGAGGTCGCGGGCTTGCGCGCGGGAACGCGATACGGCTTCCGCGTCGATGGCCCGTTCCAGCCCTCGCAGGGCCATCGGTTCGACATCTCCAAGCTGTTGGCCGACCCCTATGCGGCCGCGATCGACCGCCCGTACCGGCTGCACCCTTCGATGTTCGCACATGGCGCGGACAGCGGACCGTTCGCCCCCAAATGCATAGCGTCGCCGGCGGCGGAGGGCGAGGCGGGCCGACAGCGCATCGAGTGGGACCGCACGATTCTCTACGAACTCAACGTACGCGGCTTCACCCGCATGCGGCGGGATATCCCGGAGCCCACGCGCGGTCGCTTTGCCGGACTCGCGCAGCCTGCGGTCATCGCGCATCTGGCGGCGCTCGGCGTCACCAGCGTCGAGATCATGCCGTCCGACGTATTCGTCGACGAGCGTCATTTGCCGCCGCTCGGGCTCGCCAACGCCTGGGGTTATAATCCCGTGATCCTGGGCGCGCCCGATCCGCGCCTGGCGCCCGGCGGTTGGGCGGAGGTGCGCGGAGCGACCGACGCGCTGCATGCGGCGGGCATGGAGGCGATCCTCGACATCGTCCTCAACCACAGCGGCGAGAGCGACGAATTCGGGCCGACGCTGTCGTTCCGCGGGCTGGACAACGCTTCTTACTTTCGACTGATCCCGGGGGATCTCTCGCGTTACGTCAACGACATGGGCACCGGCAATTGCCTCGCACTGGACCGGCCCGTCAATGTGAACATCGCGCTCGCCGCGCTGCGGCGCTGGATGACATGGGGCGGGATCGATGGTTTCCGCTTTGATCTGGCGACCGCGATCGGCCGTCGCGCGTCGGGCTTCGATCCGCACGCGCCGCTGTTCCAGGCGATCGCGGACGATCCGGTCGTCTCGAAAGCCAAGTTGATCGCCGAGCCCTGGGACATCGGACCCGGCGGTTATCAGCTCGGCGCCTTTCCCCCGGGCTGGGGCGAATGGAACGACCGCTTTCGGGACACGGCGCGCCGCTTCTGGCGTGGCGACGCCCGGACGCACGGCGATCTGGCGACGCGCCTGGCCGGCTCTCGCGATGTTTTCGCGACCGCGCCCACCCCCGCCAAGAGCGTCAATTTCATTGTCGCACACGACGGTTTCACGCTCGCCGATCTCGTCTCCTATTCGCTGAAGCGCAACGAGGCGAACGGCGAAAACAATCGTGACGGCACGAATGACAACTATTCCTGGAACGAGGGCGTCGAAGGGCCGAGCGAAGATCCCGAAGTCAAAGCAGCGCGCGCGCGCGACATGCGCAATCTCATCGCGTTGCTGTTCGCCGCACGGGGAACGCCAATGCTGGCTATGGGCTCGGAAACCGGCCATAGCCAAAACGGCAACAACAACGCCTACGCGCAGGACAACGCGACGTCCTGGATCGATTGGGACAAGGCCGACGCCTCGCTCGTCGCCTTCGTCGGGCGCATCGCGGCGTTGCGGCGCTCTCACCCCGCCCTTTGGAGCGCGGCCTGGTTGACGGGGCAGCCGTTCGACGAGCAGGGCGTCCCCGACGTCGAGTGGCGGGATGCGGAAGGGCCGATGAGGTCGGGCGCGCAATGGGACTCGCCGGCCGGCGACATGTTGATGGCGGTGTTCGCGGCGCCGTCGCCGGCGGGTCTGAAGCGCGAAGTCGCCTATTTCGATCCGAACGACGGGGCTCCTGCCGAGCGCGCCGGGCCGCCCGAGGGTGGCCGGTTTATCACCGGAAAAGGCTGGACGGTCGCCGAGCGGCCAATTCCGGCGGACATCGATCGCGTCGCGATGATCTTCAACCGCGGCGCCGCGGTCCGGACAACGCTGCCGGAGCCCCGCACGGGTCGGACCTGGCGGATCTCAGTCGACACCCGCGACGATTCGCTGGTCGACGCCTTTCCGCCGATTTCCGATCGCCTCGATGTCGCCGCCCGATCGACATTGATCCTCGTCGAGGCGCCGGCGGCCCGCGAAGGCCCCGGCGCCCGCGCGCCCGACATGCACGAAATCGATGCGCTCGCCGGGGCGGCCGGAATCGCCCCGGATTGGTTTGACGTCGCGGGCAAGCGGACGATCGTCTCGGCCTCCACCAAGCTCGCGCTGCTGGAGGCTTTGCGGTTGCCGGCGCGCACGGAGGCGCAAGCCCGCGAGTCGCTCGCGCGCCTCATGGACGGAACCGCGCGGCGCATTCCTTATTCGCTGACGATTGCGCTCCACGGCGCGGTGAAGGTCCCGCTTCGTTCCGAGCCATCGGCGCCGTCGCGGCCGCTCGAATTTCGTCTCACGACCGAGGAGGGGCAAGCGATCAGCGGGCGCGCGGAGATCGGCGACGGCCGACGGCGCGCCCTCGCGGACGGTCGCGAGATCATCGAGCAAGATTTCGATCTGCCGCCGCTGCCGACCGGCCGGCATCGGTTGGAGGTGGATGGCGTCGCCTGCGCGCTGACCATTGCGCCGCCGGAGGCCTATGGCGCCGAGGCTGCGTCGCGGCGCCGCTTCGGCGTCGGCGCGCAGCTATATGCGCTGCGGCGACGGCAGGGCGATCAGGGGATCGGCGATTTCACGACCCTCGGCTCCGCAGGCGCCGCGGCCGGCGCCAAAGGCGCCGCCTATCTCGGAATCAGCCCGATGCACGCGCTGTTTCCCTCCGATCGCAGCCGCGCGAGCCCCTATAATCCTTCCGACCGGCGTTTTCTCGATCCGTTCCTGATCGACGTCCTCGCGGGAGACGACCTGCCCAGCGATAGCGAGTTCGAGGCCGCCCTTGCGGAGGCCGGGCCGTTCGCGACGGTCGCCGCCCTGCCCGCCATCGATTACGAGG
>JBAQGU010000746.1:0-2805 GCA_049287975.1 Roseiarcus sp. | reverse complement strand
TCGGGGCGGCCGCCGCCGCCCTTGCCGCCGAGGGCGGCCGAGCCGAGGCGGACGAGGTCCACCGCGTTGAAACGGGCGGTCAAATCGGGCGTGATGGCGACGACGAGGCTCGCCTTGCCGTCTTCGGCAGTCGCGACGATCGCGACGACGCCGGAGCCGAGGCTCGCCTTGGCTTCGTCAGCGAGCGATTTCAGATCCTTCATTTCGACGCCCGTGACGGCGCGCGCATAAAGCTTCACGCCCGCGACCTCACGCACCGCGTCGCCGCCGGATGCGCCGCCGCCCATTGCGAGCTTGCGGCGCGCGTCGGCGAGTTCGCGCTCGAGCTTTCTCTTGTCCTCGAGCAAGCTCTCGAGCCGCTGAGCCGCCTCGCCCGCCGGCGCCCGCAGCAGCGCAGCGAGATCGGCGAACGCGCGAGAATCCTCAGTGAGCCGCTTGCGCGCCTCATCGCGGGTGCGCGCTTCGATGCGGCGTACGCCCGAAGCGACCGCGCTCTCGCCAATGATCGAGACGAGGCCGATGTCGCCAGTGCGCCGGACGTGCGTGCCGCCGCAGAGTTCGACGGAATAGGGCCTGGGGCCGTTGTCGCCGGCCTCGATCGTGCCCATCGAAACGACGCGCACCTCGTCGCCGTATTTCTCGCCGAATAGCGCGCGGGCGCCAGAGTTCCGCGCCTCTTCGAGGCCCATCAGACGCGTGATCACGGGCTCGTTCTGCAATACGATGCGATTGGCGATGTCCTCGACCGCCGTGATCTCGGCCGCCGTGATCGGCTTGGGATGCGCGATGTCGAAACGCAGGCGGTCGGGCGAAACCAGCGATCCCTTTTGCGCGACATGCTCGCCGAGCACGATGCGCAGCGCCTCGTGGAGCAGGTGCGTCGCCGAATGGTTCGCTCTGGTCGCCGAGCGCGCGGCGTGATCAACCTTCAGCTCGAGCGCCGCGCCGACTCGAAGCTTTCCCTCCTCGACCTCGATCTCGTGGGCGATGAGATCGCCGAACTTCTTCTTGGTGTCCAGGACGCGCGCGCGCACGCCGGAACCGATCATCACTCCGATATCGCCGACCTGTCCGCCGGACTCGCCGTAGAACGGCGTTTGATTGAGAATGGCGACGCCCTTCTCGCCCTCGCGCAGCGATGCGACCTCGGCGCCGTCCATGACCAGCGCCTCCACGACGCCCTCGGCGACTTCGCTCTCGTAGCCCAAAAACTCCGTTGCGCCGAGGCGCTCGCGCAAAGTGAACCAGACCGTTTCGGTCGCCGCCTCGCCGGAGCCCGCCCAGGCCCTGCGCGCCTCGGCGCGTTGGCGTTCCATCGCCTGGGCGAAGCCTTCGGCATCGACGCCGAGCCCTCGCGCGCGCAGCGCGTCCTCAGTGAGGTCGAGCGGAAATCCGTAGGTGTCGTAGAGCCTGAAGGCGACTTCGCCGGCGAGCTTGCCACCCTCGGGCAAGTCGCGCGTCTCGTCCTCGAGGATCGCGAGGCCGCGCGCCAGCGTCGCGCGGAAGCGCGTCTCCTCGAGTTGCAGGGTTTCCGCGATCAGCGCCTCGGCGCGGACCAGTTCGGGATAGGCCTGGCCCATCTCGCGCGTGAGCGCAGGCACGAGCCGCCACAGCAGGGGATCGCGGGCGCCCAGGATTTGCGCGTGGCGCATCGCGCGCCGCATGATGCGGCGCAGGACATAGCCGCGCCCCTCGTTCGAGGGCAGAACGCCGTCCGCGACGAGGAATGAAGACGCGCGCAAGTGGTCGGCGATCACGCGGTGCGAGACCTTGTGCGGTCCGTCGGGGTCGACGCCCGTCGCCTCGGCGCTCGCCCGGATCAGCGCGCGGAACAGGTCGATATCGTAATTGTCGTGCTTGCCCTGCAGCACCGCCGCTACGCGCTCGAGACCCATGCCGGTGTCGATCGAAGGGCGCGGCAGGCTCAACCTCTCGCCGCCCGGCAGCGCCTCGAACTGCATGAAGACGAGGTTCCAGATCTCGATGAACCGATCGCCGTCGGCATCCGCCGAGCCCGGCGGGCCGCCAGGGATCTCCTCGCCATGATCGAAGAAGATCTCGGAACAGGGGCCGCACGGGCCGGTATCGCCCATCGCCCAGAAATTGTCCGACGTCGCGATGCGCAGAATGCGCGATTCCGGAAGGCCCGCGACGCGCTTCCAGAGGTCGAACGCGGCGTCGTCGTCATAATAGACCGTCACCGTCAACCGGTCCTTGGGGAGGCCGAATTCCCGCGTGATCAGGTTCCAGGCGAGTTCGATCGCGAGCGGCTTGAAGTAATCGCCGAACGAGAAATTGCCGAGCATTTCGAAGAAGGTGTGATGGCGCGCGGTGTAGCCGACGTTGTCGAGATCGTTGTGCTTGCCGCCCGCCCGCACACATTTCTGCGCGGTCGTGGCGCGGCTATAGGGGCGCCGCTCGACGCCGGTGAAGACGTTCTTGAATTGGACCATCCCGGCATTGGTGAACATCAAAGTTGGATCGTTGCGCGGCACGAGCGAACTCGACGGCACGATTTCGTGGCCGTTTTTCGCGAAATATTGCAGGAAGTGCGATCGTATTTCGTTTACGCCGCTCATGAACGCTAAGCCTCGAGATCAAATTTCAGAAGCGTTCTAGAGCATGGCCAGAGAAAGGCAAACCTCGCAGCAAGGCCGTTCCCGCGGCCCCGCGACGTGTCGTCTCGCGTCGACGAGAAGCGCGAACGTCCTCGCCGTCGACGTTGATTCCTCATCGGCAAGCGGACGCGACAGATCAGGCGCGCCCGAGATTTTCCGAACTTCATTCAGACTCTCGGCGTTGGCA
>JBAQGU010000745.1:0-1649 GCA_049287975.1 Roseiarcus sp. | reverse complement strand
CGGGAGAAGGGTTCATGCATGCAGCCCGAGGTTCTCCGCAACCTGCCAGACGCGATAAGCGTCGTGCGGCATCGCGATATGCGTGCTCCCGAGGAACTTGAACGCGTCGTTCACCGCATTGGCGAAGCACGGCACGCTGCCGACGTTGGGGCTCTCCCCGACGCCCTTGGCGCCGATCGGATGATGGGGAGAGGGCGTCACAGTGTAGTCGGTCTCCCAGTGCGGCGTTTCGACCGCGGTCGGGAGGAAATAGTCCATGAACGAGGCGCCTTTGACGTTGCCGTCGGCATCGTAGAAAATTTCCTGGCCCATCGCGATGCCATACCCTTCCGTCAGGCCGCCGTGCACCTGGCCCTCGATGATCATCGGGTTGATGCGCGTGCCGCAATCGTCGAGCGCGTAGAAGCGCCGGACCTTGTGCACGCCGGTGTCGACGTCGATGTCCATCACGCAGACATAGGCGCCGAACGGATAGGTCATGTTCGGCGGATCGTAATAGCTGACCGCCTCGAGGCCCGGCTCCATTCCCGGGGGAACCTTGTTGTAGGCGGCCCAGGCGAGCTGGCTCATCGTCTTGAACTGCTCCGGGTTGCCCTTGACGCGGAACCGGTCGACGTCCCATTCGAGATCGCCCTCGTGCACCTCCAGCATGAAGGCTGCGATCATTTGCGCCTTGGCCTTGATCTTACGCGCCGCCATCGCGATCGCGGCGCCCGCGACGGGCGTCGAGCGCGAGCCATAGGTGCCGAGCCCGTAGGGCGCGGTGTCGGTGTTGCCTTCCTCGATCGCGATGTCATCGGCGGGAATGCCGATCTCGGTGGCGATGATCTGCGCCCAGGTCGTCTCGTGGCCCTGGCCCTGGCTCTTCGAGCCCATCCGCCCGAGCACGCGGCCGGTCGGGTGGATGCGGATCTCGGCGGAATCGAACATCGCGATGCCCAGAATGTCGCAGTTCTTCGACGGTCCCGCGCCGACGATCTCGGTGAAGAAGGCGACGCCGACGCCCATCAGTTCACGAGTTTCGCCGCGCTTGAAGGCTTCCTGCTTGGCCTTCTGCTCTTCGCGCAGCTTCTTGTAGCCGACCGTCTCCAGCGCCTTGGTCATGGCGGTCTGATAGTCGCCGGAATCGTACTGCCAGCCGAACGCCGAGGTGTAGGGGAACTGTTCGCGGCGGATCAGGTTCTTGATGCGGAATTCCGCCGGATCCATGCCGAGCTTCTGCGCCATGATGTCCATGGCGCGCTCGATGCAATAGGCCGCTTCGGTGACGCGGAACGAGCAGCGATAGGCGACGCCGCCCGGCGCCTTGTTGGTATAGACGCCGTCGACCAGCACGTGCGCGGTCGGGAAGTCGTATGAGCCGCTGATGATGCTGAACAGGCCGGCCGGCCATTTGGTGGCATTGGCGCAGGCGTCGAACGCGCCGTGGTCGGCGATAGTGTAGCAGCGCATCGCCGTCACCTTGCCGTCCTTGGTCGCGGCGATTTCCATGTCCATGTAGAAGTCGCGCGCAAACGCAGTGGTCGACAGATTCTCGATGCGGTCCTCGACCCACTTCACCGGAACGCCGGTGACGATCGAAGCCACGATGGAGCAGATATAGCCCGGATAAGCGCCGACCTTATTGCCAAAACCGCCGCCGATGTCGG
>JBAQGU010000744.1:0-7667 GCA_049287975.1 Roseiarcus sp. | reverse complement strand
GCGCGACCGGCCGCGCGCCGCCGTCGGCGCCTCGCTTCGAGGCTGCGGCAGATCGCATCGAAATCGCGGTGGTCGGCGCGCATCTCTCAGGCCTCCCGCTGAACGGCGAACTCGCAGCTCTCGGGGCGGAATTCGTGCGCGAGGCGCGCACGAGGGCCGACTATCGGCTCTACGCCCTGCCCAATACGAAACCGGCCAAGCCGGGCCTGCTGCGCGTCGCGCCGGGGCAAGGGGTCGAGATCGAGGTCGAGGTCTGGTCGCTCGCGCCCGCCGCGTTCGGGAGTTTCGTCGCGGCGATTCCGCCGCCTTTGGGGATCGGCGCGCTGGCTTTCGAGAACGGGACCAGCGCGAAGGGGTTCCTCGTCGAGGCGGAAGGGGTGAAGGGGGCGGAGGACGTGTCCAGGTTCGGGGGGTGGCGGGCGTATGTGAGCGGGCGGCCCGCTTCTGATCAATAGCCGTTCGCGGCGATCATGTGTGCAACGGCCGCGGTCCAGAAATCCCCGTTTGCGCGAAAAGTGGCGATTGACCTCGGTTCCGATATCCGGGAAGCCGTCGGCGATCCGGCCTCGGGTCGCGGAATTTCAATTGACGTGGCAAATCGGACCGGCGAGTAGACATACGTCGCTGCGATAAGGGCTGTCCCTGGATCTAGCCGCATGATCATTCTGGGCGTTTACGAATCGCACGACGCCGGGGCGGCCCTCTATGACGACTACAGGCTGATCGCCGCGATCGCGCAGGAGCGGATCACCCGGATAAAGGGCGACGGCCTGCGCTTTCCTGCGGAAGCCGTCTCCGAATGCCTCGCGCAGGCCGGGCTCGAGCCGGGGCGGATCGAGGCCATCGCGATGTCGCGCGGGTACTACCCCCAAGAATATTTCACCGCGCGTTCGCGATGGCCGATGCCGACGCCGCGCGACGAAGTACGCCACCTCCTGAAAGCAATGACGCGGCAGTGGATTCGCGATCCGGCGCGCGCGTTCGACGCGCGGCGCTTTCTCGCCGACCAAGGCCTGCGGCCGAACCGAATAACGTTCTACAATCATCATCTCGCGCACGCGCTGGCTGCGCTGTTCCACACCGACTACGACGACGCGCTGATCTACACCTCGGACGGCGGTGGCGACCGTGTTTTTTACAGCGCGCGCCGCCTCGTCGGCGGGCGCCTCAGGGAGCTGTTCGGCGGCGAGGCCGGTTCTCGCAGCCTGCGCCGCACTAACGACGCCGATAGCCTCGGCCAGCTCTACGCCGTCGCGACCGAGGTCCTCGGCTTTCGCCGTCTGCGGCACGAAGGCAAGGTGCTGGGCCTCGCCGCCTTTGGCGAGCCGGTCCATGCGCGGGCGCTGCTGCGGCATTATCGCGTTCGGAGGGACGGTCAGATAACAGCCAACGTCAGGATGGGCGAAATCGCGGCCGAGCTGCAGGAACTGGCCGCGGGCGGGCGGCGCGAAGATATCGCGGCTTCGGTGCAACAGGTTCTCGAGCAGGTGACGCTCGCCTCGCTCGACAGGATTTTCGAGCGGGAGCGTCCGCGCAATTTGGCGGTGTCGGGCGGCGTCTTCGCCAATGTAAAACTGACCCAGCGCATCGCCGAGCGGTTTCCCTTCGACGAAGTCTTCGTCTATCCCGCGATGTCCGATCAGGGTGAGCCCGCGGGCGGAGTGCTTCAATTGCTGATGGAGCGCGACGGCCTCGGAGCGTTTCTCGCCCGGCGGGAAAAGTTTGGGAATCTCTATTTCGGCCGCGATTTCATGGCGGGCGCCGACGCGGCGTTCTTGCGCGGCGGGGCGGCGCGCGTCGTGAGCGAGGGAGTCGTCGAGGCGGCGGCGCGGATGCTCGCGGAGCGCCGGATTTTGGGCCTCTATCTCGGTCGTTGCGAATACGGCCCGCGAGCCCTGGGCGCGCGCACCATCATAGCCTCGCCCGCCGACTGTTCGATCAACGACTGGCTGAACAAGCGCCTGGACCGCACCGAGTTCATGCCCTTCGCTCCGGTGGTGCGCGACGCCCGCGTGAACGAAGCGTTCGATCTGCCGCGCGCCCTGCATTATACGGCGCGCTACATGACGGTTACCTGCAACGTCAGGCCGGAGTGGCGCGACCGCATCCCGGCGGTGGTCCATGTCGACGGAACCGCCCGCCCGCAGGTGATCTGCAGAGAGGACAACCCGATCTATTACGATATCCTGCGGCGCTTCGAGGAGATCAGCGGGCTTCCTTGCGCGATCAACACCTCGTTCAACGCCCACGAAGAGCCGATCATCAATCGGCCTGAAGAGGCGTTGCGCGCGCTGGAGCAGGGGAGGGTGGATCTGCTGGTCACCGAAACCGGCATTTTCGCGAACGGCCCCGGCGCGCCGGCGCCAACCGGCCATCGGATCGACGCATCGGTCGACGCGCGGCTTGCCTTGTGAGCTTTGCGGCCGATCCCTCTAGCTCCCTCTAGCGGCCGATCCAATAGCGATCGCGCCATCGAGACAGCCGCATCCGCGCGCGCATCGCGAGCCGGAACCCGGGCGGCAATCGCGGCCACGGCTTTTCACTCGGTTCGAGAAACGTGCCCGCGAATGTGCGCATCACCTGCTCGGGCCTGAATTCGGCGACGCGCGCCCGAAAGCTCCCGTCGCCCGCGGCGCGCTCCAATTCGACCAGCTTGCTCGTGAGATCGCTCCGTGTTCGAAAGCGATAGCGCGGGTCGTCGACGAGTTCGAGATGATTGCGGTCGCGGCCGCCCTCCCAGACGAGCACGGGCTTGTCTTCCGAGAGGAACTCGGCGATCGAAAGGCCGAACGCCTCGCCAGAGCGGCGCGCGTTCAGCCCGGCGTCGCAGCTTCCGACGAAATCGGCGACGCGCTGCCGATCGCCCGCGCGCGGCAGATGGATAATGCGCTCGTGGCTCGAAAAGCGATTGGTGTTGAGCAGCATCAGCCATAAATTCTTGCGACGCTGCAACGCCGCCTCGATCGCCTCGGCGACGAAAGGCACGTTGAGCTGGTCGCTCGCGCCATGGCGCCCGACTACGAACGCGTCCGCGGGCACGCCGAACTCCGCGCGCAAATTCGCTCGCGACGGCTGCGGATCGACGATAAGCGGGACGGCGGGATAGCGCGACCCGGTCGTCGCCTTCGCAAGCCACGTCGAGATGTAGGCGTAGGAGTCCCCGTGGGGGTGGAAGAAGCGGAATACCTCGTGAACCGCGGTGCGGCTCGACTTCGAAACGGGGATCGGCTTGCGCCCGGTCTTCAGGAAATAGGCGACGTCGATCCGCTCCCGTTCGATCAGCCGCTGCCTCTCCTCGTCGCTCTGGTAGGCGTGCGTTGGGAAGCTGCGCGCGAAACGCTCGAGATGTGCGGGCTCGGGCGGATCGCGCCCGTCGTGCAGGATGATCGGCTCGACGCCGAGCAGCGCACGCGCATAAAAGGCGTAATCGAATATCGCGACGGCGACGCCGCGCTCGTTGATTCGGCCGCCGTCGAAACTCACGCGCATCTATCGGCTCGATTCGTCTGGCCTAGTCATCGATGGATCGCGAAGTCGCCGCTCAGCGAGCAAAACCCAGATCCATCATCGCGGCCTTCATCGATCAGAGTAGCGTCCCCGAATCTTCAACGCTCGAAAATCCGCCCGTTCAGCACCAGCAAATCGACTCGATCGGCCGCCAGCGCGATCAGCGCCTGCTCTGGCGTGTCTATGATCGGCTCTTCGTGGACATTGAAGCTGGTGTTGACGAGCACGGGAATGCCGCTGCGGGAATGCCAGGCTTCCAGAATGCGGCGATAGAGCGTGCGCGGCTCGGGATCGACGATTTGCGGCCGCGCCGATCCGTCGATGTGGACGACAGCAGGAATGCGGTCGCGCCACGCCGCCCGGACGTCGCAGGTGATGGTCATGAAGCGCGCGGCGTGCGCATTGCCGGCACGGATGTCGAACAGCTCTTCGGCATATTCGGACAAAACGACCGGCGCGAACGGCATGAAATCCGAGCGCGAGAGCCGAGCGTTCAAGGAATCGTTGATTTCGCGCCGCGCCGGAGAGGCGAGGATCGAGCGCGCGCCCAGCGCGCGTGGCCCGAATTCCATGCGCCCGTCATGGATACCGACTGCCTTGCCGGCCACGAGCGCGTCCGCGACCGCCGCCACCACTGCATCGGGTTCCCAAATCGGCGACAGCCGCAGTTTTGGGAAGGCCGCTGCGAGCGCGTCGGGATCGGCGCGGTGGTCGCGACCCAGCAACATCGAATCGAGCACGCGTCGATTTCGCTGCCATTCCTCGGGGCCGCGCTGCTGCAGGAGATAATCCAGACAGCCGCCGATCGGCAGTCCCTCGTCTCCCATCGCCGGAAAGATGAAGATCGCTTCGGCGGCGGTGTTTTCGAGCAGATGGCGATTCAATCTGACATTCGCATAGACGCCGCCGCCGACCGCGAGGTTGCGCAATCCCGTCCGCTTCTGCAATGCCGAGATCGAGCGCGTCATCAGAACTTCGAGAGCCTCCTGAATCGAGGCCGCCGCATCGGGTGGCGAAAGCTCGCGACAGACGGTGAGCGCCAATTCCCCCATCTGATTCTTTCGAAAATCGCCGCGGATGCGACCTGTTTCCTCGACGTGAAACCAGCTCATCACCCGCTCCGCGGCAATCGGGCGGCCGTGCGCCGCGAGGCCGACCAGCTTCCCCTCGTGACGGGTCGGCTTGTAGCCCAGAGCCCCGGTGAAGTTGCCATAGAGCAAGCCGAGGCTGTTCGGATTCTGGCGTCGCCCGAACAGTTCCTCGTCGCCGCCGAACAGCAGTTCGACGCCGCTGGGGCGCCCGATCCGGGCGCTGTAGGCGACGCCGTCGCCGATCCCGTCGGCCGTGTGGATGAGCGCCTCGTCGAAGCCGCAGTAGAAATAGGCGGGCAGAGCGTGGGCGAGGTGATGGTTATAGAAATGCGGCCGCGCGTGGCCGAACCCACAGCGAGCGAGAAGCCGATCGGTCCGAAGCATCGCCGAGGCGTCGGTCTCGCGCTCCCTGCGCATCACGCGATCGAGGAACCGCAGCCGCGGCCTGCGCAGCAACCGATACCAAGCTTGCTTGACGGCACGCAGGCTTGGCAAAGTGAAATCCTGATACTCGAACAGGGTTCTCGACAGGGCGAGGACATCGACGTCGCCGCGCCCGACGCCCGCGATCGCCAGACACTCGTCGATAGCCCGATCCGGCATCGGCTCGTCCGTCGTGACGCCGGCGCCCTTCGCGCGTGTCAGCCGCTCGAGCGAGACCGCGGCGATGAGATCGAAGTCTCTGTAAAGACAGGCCGAGGCATCGTGGCCACCGGTATGAACGCCCAGAATATACATCGAGACCCCTCGCGCCGACGGGATTGGCGGCCTTCATCGATCGACCTCCCCGAACCCTCAACGCTCGAAAATCCGCCCGTTCAGCACCAGCAAATCCACTCGATCGGCCTCCAGCGCGGTCAGCGCTTGCTCCGGCGAGTCCACGATCGGCTCTTCGTGGACGTTGAAACTGGTGTTGACGAGCGCGGGAATGCCGCTACGGGAATGCCAAGCTTCCAGAATGCGGCGATAGAGCGTTCGCGGTTCGGGATCGACGATTTGCGGCCGCGCCGATCCATCGATGTGGACGACAGCCGGAATGCGGTCGCGCCACGCCGCCCGAACGTCGCAGGTGATGGTCATGAAACGCGCGGCGTGCGCATTGCCGACGCGGATGTCGAACAGCTGTTCGGCGTACTCGGACAATACGACCGGCGCGAACGGCATGAAATCCGACCGCGACAGCCGAGCGTTCAAGGAATCGTTGATTTCGCGCCGCACCGGAGAGGCGAGGATCGAGCGTGCGCCCAGCGCGCGTGGCCCGAATTCCATGCGCCCGTCATGGATACCGACCGCCTTGCCGGCGACGAGCGCGTCCGCGACCGCCGCCGCCACTGCATCGGGTTCCCGAATCGGCGACAGCCGAAGTTTTGGGAAGGCCGCGGCGAGCGCGTCAGGATCGGCGCGGTGGTCGCGACCCAGCAGCATCGAATCGAGCACGCGTCGATTTCGCTGCCATTCCTCGGGGCCGCGCTGCTGCAGGAGATAATCCAGACAACCGCCGATCGGCAGTCCCTCGTCGCCCATCGCCGGAAAGATGAAGATCGCTTCGGCGGCGTTGTTTTCGAGCAGGCGCCGATTCAATCTGACGTTCGCATAGACGCCGCCGCCGACCGCGAGGTTGCGCAATCCCGTCCGCTTCTGCAGCGCGCCGATCGAACGCGTCATCAGGACTTCGACGGCCTCCTGGATCGAAGCCGCCGCGTCGCCCGGCGAAAGGTCGCGGCAGACGCCGGCCGCCGCTTCGCCGATCTCGCGATTCTTTCGAAAATCGGCGAGGGCGCGAATACGGCCCGTGTCCTCGACGCGATACCAGCTCATGATGAGTTCCGCGGCGACAGGGCGGCCATGCGCCGCGAGGCCGACGAGCTTGCCCTCGTGACGGTTCGGCTTGAATCCGAGCGCGGCTGTGAAGCCGCTGTAGAGCAAGCCGAGGCTGTTCCTCTCCCTGCGCCCGAGGAAACCCTCGTCGCCGCCGAACAGCAGCTCGAAGCCGCCGGGGCGTCCGATCCGGGCACTGTAAGCGACGCCGTCGCCCGTTCCGTCGGCCGTATGGACGAGCGCCTCGTCGAAACGGCTGTAGAAATAGGCGGGCAAGGCGTGAGCGAGGTGATGGTTGTAGAAATGCAGGCGCGCGCGGCCGAACTTTTCCCGAACAAGAAACCGTTCGCTTCGGAAGATCGCCGACGCGTCGGTCTTGCCCTCCTTGCGCATCATGTGATCGACGAGCCGCAGCCGCCGCCGCCCCCGCAGCCGCCACCATGCCTGTTCGAGCGCCGACAGACCGGTCAAGGCGAAATCCTGATACTCGAACAAGGCTCTCGACAGCGCGAGAACGTCGATGTCGCCGCGGCCGACGCCGGCGATCGCCAAACACTCGTCGATCGCCCGGTTCGGCATCGGCTGGGCCGGCGTGACGCCCGCGCTCTTGGCGCGAGTCAGCCGCTCGAGCGAGACGGCCGCGACGAGTTCGAAGTCTTTGTAGATACAGGCCGAGGCGTCGTGTCCACCGGTATGAACCCCCAGAATATACATCCAGAACCCTCGCGCCCAGCGAGTTTCTTATGCCAGTTCTCCACGCTGTCCAGCGCGCGTTCCTCTCCCCGGAAAAGCGTTCGCCTGCTTCTCATTCGCCGAGCCGCGGCTGCGAATTCACGCCGAGCACGCGGACATGGCGCGCGCGCCAAAACTCATCGAAGCCGGGTGGCCCCTGAGGCGGTCTTCAGGTCCAATAGGACTTCGAGGCCGCCAACAGGCCGGGAACGATGACGGAAAGGTCGATCTTCTTTTCGTCGAGCGGCTGGAGGACCCCGACGTCCTTGAACTGCAATGCGCGGTCATGGGTCGGCTGGCAGATGTCGAAGCCTTCGCCGCCGGTCGCCTGCAGATTGTTGATCTGCTCCTCGTTCTGGAGAACGGGGTCGAGGTGACATTGATGCCCGTCAGTTTCTCGAAATCCGGGATCACGGGATCGGGCAATTCGTCGTCCCAGTTGATGATGCTGAGCTCGCCCGAGGATGAAAGCGCGCTGGAGACGATCGCCGGGGAGGGCGACGGCGCCCAGTCCGAGCG
>JBAQGU010000743.1:0-2174 GCA_049287975.1 Roseiarcus sp. | reverse complement strand
ATGCGGCGGAGCGCCACGGCCAGCCCGGCGACGCGGCGGTGATGACCGCGAGCCAGCTCGGTCTCGCCGTGCCGAATTTCTGGTTCGGCATCGTGCTCGTGCTGATTTTCGCGGTACATTGGCGGCTGGCCCCTGCCGGCGGCTTTCCGGGTTGGGCCAACCCTGCGCGAGCGCTCGGCGCGCTCGTCCTGCCCGCCATGGCGCTCGGGCTCGTGCAGGCGGCGATCCTGACGCGCGTCACTCGCTCGGCGCTGGTCGAGGCGTTGAACGAGGATTTCATGCGCACCGCGCGGGGGAAGGGCCTTTCGCGAAACGCCGCGCTCTGGCGTCACGCATTGCCCAACGCGCTGCCGCCGATCCTGACCATCGTCGGGCTGCAATTCGCCAACCTCGTCGCCGGCGCGGTGGTCGTCGAGAATGTCTTCGTGCTGCCCGGCCTCGGCCGGCTGATCGTCCAGTCGATCGCCAATCGCGACGTGCTCGTCGTCGAGGATTGCGTCATGGGGCTGGCGGCGTTCGTCATCGCCGTGAACCTGCTGGTCGACCTCGTATCGGCGGCGATCGATCCCCGGCTGCGGGCGGGCGCATGAGTCTGACGCTCGAAGGACAGATTGCGCGCCACGACACGAGCCTGCGTCTCGGCGTGACCCTGGTGGCGCTGCTGATCTTCGCCGCGGCGCTGTCGCTGGTCTGGACGCCGTATCCGCCGGCGGCGCTCGACATTCCGCACAAGCTGCAGATCCCCTCGGCGGCGCATTGGCTCGGCACGGATGCGCTGGGGCGCGACGTCGCCTCGCAGATTCTCGCCGGCGCTCGCGTCTCCCTGCTCGTCGGCGTGATTGCGGTCGGCATCGGCCTCGCATTCGGGGTCGCGCTCGGCCTGTTCGCCGCGAGCGCCAAGGGTCTCGTCGAGGACGCGATCATGAAGCTGTGCGATTTCACGTTCGCCTTCCCGGCCCTGCTGATGGCTATTCTGCTGACGGCGACGTACGGCCCCGGCGTCGTCAACGCGACCCTCGCGATCGGCATCGCCAACGTGCCGATCTTCGCCAAATTGACCCGCGCGACAGCCAACGGCGTGCTCGCTCGCGAGTTCGCGCTGGCGGCGCGGGCGGCGGGGCGCGGGCCGTTCGCCATCGCGTTTCACCATGTGCTTCCCAACGTCGCGCCGGCGCTGATCGTGCAGGCGACGATCCAGTTCGCCATCGCCATTCTCGCCGAAGCCGCGCTCTCCTACCTAGGGCTCGGCGCGCAGCCGCCGCTCGCGTCCTGGGGCCGGATGCTCGCCGATGCGCAGGCCTGGATGTATGTGGCGCCGCGACTGGCGATCTTCCCCGGCCTCGCGGTCGCGCTCAGCGTGCTCGGACTCAATCTGCTCGGCGACGGATTGCGCGACGCGCTCGATCCGCGTCTGCGGGCGCGGCGCTGAAATGCTGCTCGAGGTCGTCGATCTCGCCATAGACATGCCGACGCCTCGAGGGCCGCGGCGCATCGTGCGCGAAATATCGTTCTCGGCGTCGGCGGGCGAGAGCCTCGGAATCGTCGGCGAGTCGGGCTCAGGCAAGACGATGACCGCGCTCGCCTTGATGGGGCTGCTGCCCGACGGCGCGGTCGCCTCGGGCGAGCTGCGCTTCGAGGGAAGGAATCTGGCCGAGCTCGGCGAGGCCGAAATGCAAAAGCTGCGCGGCGACCGCATCGCGATGATCTTTCAGGAGCCGATGAGCGCGTTGAACCCGCTGCACCGGATCGGCGCTCAGGTCGCGGAGCCGCTGACCCTGCATCGCGGCCTGTCGAAGGCCGCGGCGTGGCGCGAGGCGGTCAGGCTGCTCGATCGCGTCCAATTGCGCGATCCCGCTGGAATCGCGCGCGCCTATCCCTTCGCGCTTTCCGGCGGGGAGCGGCAGCGCGCGATGATCGCGATGGCATTGAGCTGCCGGCCGCGATTGATCATCGCTGACGAGCCGACGACCGCGCTCGACGTCACCGTGCAGGCGAAAATTCTCGACCTGCTGGCGAGCCTCAGCGCCGAGGACGACATGTCGATGCTGCTGGTCAGCCACGACCTCGCGGTGATCGCGCGCCATTGCCGGCGCGTGCTGGTGATGTACGGCGGCGCGGTGATGGAGGAGGGGCCGGTCGAGGCGGTGCTCGGCGAGCCGCGCCATCCCTATACG
>JBAQGU010000742.1:0-1990 GCA_049287975.1 Roseiarcus sp. | reverse complement strand
CGCTCGGAGAGCCCCACCCCCGACCCGTCCCCGTACGAACGAGGAGGGGAGGCGTGTTTCAGAATCGTCGCGTTATGGGAGAGAGCCTGGGCTCACGCGAGGCTGCGCGTGACGATGTCGCGGACGTCCGCCGACAATTCGCTCCGTCCGGCAATTCGTTGCAAGGTCGCGGCCGCCTTGTCGCGACGGCCCGCCTCCAGCGAACGCCAGGAACGCAGCCCGGTCAGCAGGCGCGCCGCTATCTGCGGATTGGTCGGATCGAGCGTCAGAACAATCTCGGCTAGGAAGTCGAACCCTGCGCCGTCCGCCCGGTTGAACTGCGTCTGGTTCGCCGTGAAGCCGCCGATCAACGCCCGGACGCGGTTGGGATTGGCCAGCGAGAACGCGTGGTGGGCCATCAGCCCGCGCACCCGCGCCAGCGTCCCGCTCTCCGCGATCTGCGCCTGCAAGGCGAACCATTTGTCGAGAATGAGCGGTTCGGCGGCGTAGCTGCGTGCGAACGCCTCGAGGGCATGTTCGCGCGGCGGCCCGGGAATAGTGGCGAGCGCCGCCAGCGCGCCGAGCTTCTCGGTCATATTGTCGGCTTCGGCCAGCTGGCGTTGGGCGCGCGCCGCGCCCTCGATCGCGGACCCCGCGACGTACATCGCCAAGGCTCCGTTGCGTAGCGCGCGCCGGCCCGCGGCAGCCGCGTCGGGGCTGAAGGGTCCCGAGCTCGACATCGCTTCGTGCAACGCCGCGAGGGTCGGAGCATGCGTGCGGCCGAGCGCGCCGCGCAGAGAATCGCGCGCGCGATAGATCGCATCGGGATCGACTTCTTTTGCGATTTCGCGCGCGATGTCGGTCTCGCTGGGCAGATGCAGCGACAGGGCGGCGAACGCCGGGTCGATGCGCCCCGCGAGCGCATCTGCGATGACCGAGCCGTAGGCAGCGACGAAGCCGCCTCCGAACGATGGCGCCCTACCCTCGCGAATCGCGGTCACCGACCGCAGCAAAAGCCGGATCGCCAGGGTCTGAAGGGCCTCCCAACGGTTGAAGCTGTCGCTGTCGCGCTGGAGAAGCGTGACGAGGTCGTCCTCGGTCAGATCGTCGTCGACCCGCACCGGCGCCGAAAACCCGCGCAGCACCGAAAGCGCCGGCCGACGCTCCACCCCAGCGAACTCCAAAGTTCGGCGGGCGCCTTCCAGCGCGAAAACGCCCGAGCGCAATTCGTCCGGGCTCGCATCGGACGAGGCCAGCGGCAGATCGCCGCCCTCGGGATCGACGAGGCCGAGCGCGATCGGCATCGCGGCGGGCGTCTTCTCCGGCTGCCCGGGCGTCGGCGCCAGCGACTGCGCGAGATCGACGCGAAACGTCTTTCGCGCTCCGTCATAGGCTGTGCGCACCGTCAGCACGGGCGTTCCCGCCTGACTGTACCAGAGCTTGAATTCGGTGAGATCGCAGCCCGAGACTGCGGCGAAGCATTCGAGGAAATCCTCGACCGTCGCCGCCGTGCCGTCGCAGCGCTGGAAATAGAGATCCATCCCGGCGCGAAACGCCGGAGCGCCGATCAGCGCCTTGAGCATGCGGATCACTTCCGCGCCCTTTTGGTAGACGGTGGCCGTGTAGAAATTGTTGATCTCGTGATAAACTTCCGGCCGCACATTGTGCGCCAGCGGTCCGGCGTCTTCGGGAAATTGCCCCGACTTCAGCCCGCGAACGTCGGCGATGCGCTTGACCGGAGCCGAGCGCTGATCGGCCGAGAACTCCTGATCGCGAAAGACCGTCAGGCCTTCCTTCAAGCATAGCTGGAACCAGTCGCGGCAGGTGATGCGATTGCCGGTCCAATTATGAAAGTACTCGTGGGCGATGACGCCTTCGATGCCGGCGTAATCGTCGTCGGTCGCGGTCGCCGCCGACGCCAACACGTATTTGTCGTTGAAGACGTTGAGGCCCTTGTTTTCCATCGCGCCCATATTGAAGTCGGAGACGGCGACGATGTTGAAGACGTCGA
>JBAQGU010000741.1:0-8090 GCA_049287975.1 Roseiarcus sp. | reverse complement strand
GTCCACGCCGCGGCCTGGTGCGGATGCGACGGGGCGATCCGCGTGGCGCGTGAGGATGTCGGGCGGCACAACGCGCTCGATAAACTGATCGGCGCGCTATTGCGGGAGAAGGTCGAGCCCGACGAGGGGTTCGTCCTCATCTCCAGCCGCTGCTCGTTCGAAATGGTCGCCAAGACCGCCGCGTTCGGCGCGGCGACGCTGGTCTCGGTCTCCGCGCCGACCTCGCTCGCGCTGCGGCGCGCCGACGAGTGCGGTCTTGACCTGATCGCGATCGCCCGATCCGACCAGGCGCTCGGCTTTCCCGGCGCGGCCGTTGCTGCAAGTCAGGGAGCCGCTGCGTGAGCGCTGCGAAGATCGACAAGCTGGTGCGGATGGCGAACCAGATCGGCGATTTCTTCGGACCGCTGGAGGAGGAAGCGGCGACTCGAGGCGTCGCGGCCCATCTCAAACGCTTCTGGACACCGAAAATGATTAGTGAGATCATCGGCTATCTGGATTCGAGCCAGGCGGGGCTGAATCCCGCGGCGGCGCGGGCCGTCGCCGCGCTGAAGCGGGAGGCCAGAGCCGAGGCGGAGGGTAGGTATTAATACCTGTGGTTGTGGCGGCAAAAAAAGGTAAAAAAACAGGGTTGGGGAGGTAATCGTCATGGCAAACCTTACGGCGGATTCGTCGAATAGCTGGCTCGATAGATCGAGCACAATCGCCAAACCGGGATTCAACCGCTGGCTGGCGCCGCCAGCCGCGCTTGCGATCCATCTCTGCATCGGGATGGCCTACGGCTTCTCGGTCTTTTGGCTGCCCATGACTCGGCTCGTGACCAACGCCGATCCGAAGGCCTGCGCTGCGCAGAGTTTCGCTGGTGAACTCTTCACGACGACATGCAACTGGACGGTGCCCTCAGTCACCCATGTCTTCGAGATATTCATAGCGGTGCTCGGCATTTCCGCCGCCATCTGGGGCGGTTGGCTCGAGCACGCGGGTCCGCGCAAGGCCGGGTTCATCTCGGCGTTGTGTTGGGGCGGCGGCCTCGTATTGCTCGGCGTCGCGGTCGCGCTCCATCAGCTTTGGCTTGTCTATCTGGTGGCGGTCATATGCGGCGTCGGCCAGGGCCTCGGCTACATCACTCCGGTTTCGACTTTGATCAAATGGTTTCCGGATCGGCGCGGCATGGCGACCGGCTTCGCTATTTTGGGCTACGGCGGCGGGGCTATGATCGGCGCGCCGCTCGCAGTGTGGCTGATGGATCGTTTCGCCTCGAACGGCGTTCCGGGGGTGACGCCGTCGCTGGTCGGCCTGGGCGTGATCTATTTCGTCTTCATGGCTGCCGGCGCATTTGGATTTCGCGTGTCGCCCAGTGGTTGGCGGCCAACCGGCTGGACGCCATCCCTGTCCGCGCATGGCACAGGAATGATCACTCGCAACAACGTGCACCTCGCGACGTCTTGGAAGACGCCGCAGTTTTGGCTGATCTGGGGCGTGCTGTGCCTGAACGTCACCGCGGGCATCGGCGTGATATCCATGGCAAGCCCGATGTTACAGGACATTTTCGGAGCGAAACTGCTCGGCGTCGACACCGTCGCCAACCTCACGGCGGCGCAGAAGGCCGCGATCGCAGCCTCCGCCGCGGGCCTGGTCGGCCTGATCAGCCTGTTCAACGCGCTCGGCCGCATCTTCTGGGCTTCGCTCTCGGACAGGATCGGCCGCAAGAATATGTATTACACTATCTTTATCATGGGCATCATCGTCTATTGCCTGTTGCCCACTTGGGGGCATCTGGGGCTGGCGACGCTGTTCGTGCTCTCGATCTGCATTATCCTGAGCATGTACGGCGGCGGCTTTTCGACGGTGCCAGCCTATCTCGCCGACATATTCGGCCCGCAAATGGTCGGCGCGATCCACGGGCGCCTGATCACCGCGTGGTCGGTCGCCGGCGTTGCCGGCCCCGCTCTGATTGCGGGACTGCGTCAATTCCAGATCGACCATGGCGTGCCGCACAATCTGGTGTACGACATCACGCTGTACGTCATGGCGGCGTTGTTATTCGGCGGCCTGGTATGCAATTTCTTCGTCAAGCCCGTTCACGAACACCATCATATGGACGAAGGGGAACTGGCCCGGGAACGTGCGCTGCTGAAGGAGGACCAAGTCCCGGCTAGCGCGGAGTTGGCGGCGCGGGGCGACTTTGGAATAGTCGGCGTGCTGGCTTGGCTCGCGGTGGGCATTCCGTTCCTCATCGGCCTCTACATCGCCCTGGAAAAGGCGGCCGCGTTGTTTCATTGACGCGCCGGCCCCGGAATCTGGCTCGGGCAGCAAATGTGTGGGGAGTGGCGCATGGCGTCGAGATCGGCTTCGGCCGGCCGCGACGAACGGTCGCCTTGTTGTTCACAGCGCGCGCTCTGCCAGCGCGCCTGAAGTCGGCCCTTCGTCGGTCTTTGCGCCGGCGTGCTCGCGCATCAGGTCGCGCGTGGCGATCAAGAGGTTCTCGAAAGCCGCGAGGTCCTCGGCGGACAACCGGCCCAGGGTCGCGCCGATCAGGTCGTGCTGAATGCAGATCGCCCGCCCCGCCGCCTCACGCCCCGCCGGCGTGAGGTAAATCTCGTACTGCCGCCTGTCGGCTACGGTGGAGCGCCGTTCCACCAATCCCGCGCCCTCGAGACGGTCGAGCAACCCAGAAATATTGCCCTTGGTGACATAGAGACGCTTGGCGAGATCCTGCTGACTGACGCCCTCTGCTTCCGTCAGCGTCGTCAGCACGTCGCACTGGGGAACGGAGAGCCCGATTTCGCGAAGCCGCTCGGAGACCGCGATCTGCAGTCGGCTCTCCAAGCGGATGAAACGGAACCACACGCGCACCGCGAGGTCTTCGGCCTTGGGGTTCATCATGCCTGATTCGTCTCCCGCGCCGCCGGCGCGGCGTTCGCAACACACTACAGGCGCGCGAGCGCGGGAGCAATTTTCGGCCGCGCCATGAATTTGCCAATCGGCGCCGCATGCGCCATTCTAAAACCTTGGCAAACTTGGGAATCGCGCGGCGCTCGGCGTGCGCGCCGCCGGACAATCGGAGGAAATCGCATGTTGGGGCTGATGCAGGACTGGCCGCTGACGATTCACAAGATCATCGATTTCGCCGCCATCCAACATCCGAACCGGGAAGTGGTGTCGCGACTGGTGGAAGGTCCGATCCATCGCACGAATTACCGCGAAGTGCGCGGCCGCGCGATGCGCGTCGCCCAGCTTCTGGCCAGGGAGGGAATCCAGCTCGGCGACCGCGTCGCGACGCTGGCGTGGAACGGTCATCGCCATCTCGAATCCTGGTACGGGATCACCGGGATCGGCGCGGTCTACCATACCGTCAATCCGCGCCTGTTCGCCGAACAGATCGTCTGGATCATGAATCACGCCGAGGACCGCTTGGTCTTCCTCGATCTGACCTTCGTGCCGTTGCTGGAGGCGATCGCCGACAAGCTGCCGGCGGTCGAGCGCTATGTCGTGTTCACCGACCAGGCTCACATGCCGGCGACGAAGCTGAAGAACGCGGTTCCCTACGAGGACTGGCTCGCGGGCGCCGACGGCGATTTCCGCTGGGCCGATTTCGACGAGCGCACGGCGGCGGGCCTCTGCTACACCTCGGGAACGACGGGGAATCCGAAGGGCGTGCTCTATTCGCACCGCTCAAACGTGTTGCACTCGTTCAGCGTCACCGGCATGGACAGCATCCCCGTCGGCCAGTCGGACTCCATCATGCCTATCGTGCCGATGTTTCACGCCAATTCGTGGTCGCTGGCTTTTTCGTGCCCGATGCGCGGCGCCAAAATGGTGATGCCGGGCGCGCGGCTCGACGGCGCCTCGGTCTATGAGTTGCTCGAGACCGAAAAAGTGACGATGACGGCCGCGGTTCCCACCGTCTGGCTGATGCTGCTCGGCTATATGCAAAAAGAAGGCAAGCGCCTGACGACGCTGAAAAAAGTGCTGATCGGCGGTTCCGCCTGTCCGCCCGCGATGATCAGGGCGTTCGAGGACGACTACGGCGTCGAGGTCCGCCACGCCTGGGGCATGACCGAAATGAGCCCCGTCGGCTCGACCGGCTCGATCAAACCCGAATGCGAGGACCTGTCCCACGAAGAACTGCTCGCGCTGAAGGCCAAGCAAGGCTGGGCGCCGTTCGGCGTCGAAATGAAGATCGTGGACGACGAGAATCGCGAGCTGCCCTGGGACGGCAAGCGCTTCGGCCGATTGAAAGTCGCGGGGTTCGCGGTGGCAAAGTCCTATTTCAAGGGCGAAGGCGGTGAGATCCTCGACGAGGACGGCTTCTTCGACACCGGCGACGTCGCGACCATCGACCCCAACGGCTACATGCAGATCACCGATCGCGCCAAGGACGTCATCAAGTCGGGCGGCGAGTGGATTTCCTCGATCGATATTGAGAACCTCGCGGTCGGGCACCCCGACGTCGCCGAGGCCGCCGTGATCGGGATCGCCCATCCCAAATGGGACGAGCGCCCGCTGTTGGTGGTCGTGGCGAAGGAAGGCAAGACGCTGCAACCCGAGGAGGTGCTCGGCTTCCTGCAGAGCCGCATCGCCAAATGGTGGCTGCCCGACGACATGCAGATCGTCGCCGAAATCCCCCACACGGCGACCGGCAAGATCAACAAACTCAAGCTGCGCGAGACCTTCAAGGATTACCGCTTGCCAACGGCGTGAGGGTTACCCCCCTTCTCCCCTTGCGGGAGAAGGTCCCCGGAGGGCGGATGAGGGGTCGGGCCGTCACGCGCGTTACCGAGCAAATCAACGACCTCGCTCGTAAGGAGCTTTTCTCCTCGCAATCGCTCGGAGCCGGCGCCTGACGGCGCCAACCCCTCATCCGCCTCGCTTCGCTCGGCGCCTTCCCCCCGCAAGGGACCGGCGGCCGCCTTAAATCGCGCATTGACGACGCCCGAGTTCGGGGCGATGGTTCGGTTCGAGATCGGCCCGACGCAACACGGGACGGGTCCGGGCAAGGAAACAATCTGGGAGGATCAAATGGATCGCCGTTCTGCCGTCAAACTCATGGGCGCGGCCGCCGCCGTCGCCGGGCTCGGCGCATTGCCGGGACGCGCTCGCGCCGCCGACAAGATCACGATCGCGCTCGTTCCGGGCCTGACCGCGGACGGGTTCTACGTCACCATGCACCACGGCGCCGAGGCGGCGGCGAAAGCGGTCGGCGCCGACTTGATTTACCAAGGCGGGTCGAAATGGGACGTAACGCTGCAAGTGCCGATCCTCGACGCGGTCATCGCCAAGAAACCCGCCGCGATCCTGATCGCGCCCAACGACAAGGTCCAGCTCATCCAGCCGCTGAAGAAGGCCGCCGACGCCGGCATTGCGATCGTCTGCGTCGACACGTTCATCGGCAATGGCGTGTTCCAGACCGGGTCCGGCGATGCGGATTTCCCGATCTCCTATGTCGCCTCCGACAACGTGCTCGGCGGCAGGATCGCGGCGCGCGCGCTCGCCAAGGCGATCGGCGAGAAGGGCAAAGTCTATGTCTCCAACACGATCCCCAACGTCTCGACCACCGATCAGCGCGAGGAAGGCTTCAAGGCCGAGATGAAGCTCTACAAGGGCATCGAGGTGCTGCAGACGCAGTTCAATGGCGACGACGCCAACAATGCGGCGGCGCAGGCGCAAGCCGTGATCGGCCGCGTGCCGGATCTGGCGGGCGTGTTCGGCGCCAACCTGTTCTCGGCTTTGGGAACCGGCAACGGCGTCAAAGCGGCGGGAAAGGGCGGCAAGATCAAGATCGCCGCGTTCGACGCGCCCGAGTCGATCGTCTCGCAGTTGAAGGACGGCACATTCGAGCTGACGATCGCCCAGCACCCGGCGGAAATCGGCTATTTCGGATATATGGCTGCTTACGCCAATGCGACCGGCAATCCGGCGCCCACCGCAATCGGCACCGGCTTTACCGTCATGACCGCCGCTAATATCGACGATCCCAAGGTGTCGCGCTTCATCTACAAGAGCTCGTGATCTCGTTGTTTGATTGACGGGCCGGCCGCCATCCGCGATGGCGGCCGGCTTTTCTCGTCTCCTCCCCACATCGTAAAGATCCCATGGCCGAAACGCCCGCTCCAGGCCACGCCGTCCCGACTCTGCTGATGCGGATCGCGGAACTCCGGGCTTGGCTGTTCCTCATCGTTCTGATCTTTTTCTTTGAGGTCTGGTCGAGGCTCGGCTATGGCCAGAGCTTCGTCTTCAATATTTACAACCTGCAATCGATTTCGGTCTTCACCACCGCGCCGCTGCTGCTCGCGCTCGGCCAAACCTTCGTGATCATTTCCGCCGGCATCGATCTCTCGCTCGGCTTCGTGATGGGCCTCTCATCCGTCGTCGCCGCACATGTCTCCAATTGGGCGCTCGATGTCATGGGCCTTCCGCCATTCCTGGCGATGCTCTGCGGCATTCTCGCAGGCGTCCTCGCCACCTTCATTCCCGGTCTTGTGAATGGCTGGTTGATCGCACAATTGCGCGTTCCCCCGTTTATCGGGACGCTCGGCATGTACGGCGTCGCGCGCGGCGCGGCCTATCTGTTCGCCGGCGGGATGACGATAGCGGTGACCAACGGTTGGTACAACGCGATCGGCAATGATCGCGTGCTCGGTGTGCCGGTGCTCGTCATCCTGACCGCGATCGCCTGCCTCATCATGCACTATCTGCTGTCGCAGACGAGGTTCGGCCAGCATACCTATGCGATGGGCGCGAGCCAGGCGGCGGCGCGGCGCGCCGGCATCGACATCCGCGGGCTGACGATGCAGATCTATTTTCTTTCCGCGATCATGGCCGGCGTCGCCGGCGTGCTCTACACTGGCCGGTTCTCGGCCGGCGCGCCGCAGGCGGGCGAGGCGCTGCTGCTCGACTCGATCGCGGCGGTCGTGATCGGCGGCGCCAGCCTGTTCGGCGGCTCCGGCAATATCGCCGGGACGATCGCAGGGGCGCTCGTAATCGCCGTCATCCAATACGGTCTCGTCTTCGTCGACGTCGAGCCGTTCTGGCAGTTCATCGCGGTGGGCGCGGTGATCATCATTTCCGTGCTGGTCGACCAGACGCAGCGCCGGCTTCTGGGAGGGCGCCAGGTTGAGTGATCTCGCCCCGATCCTGACGGTCCGCAACGCGACCAAACATTTCGGCGGCGTGCAGGCGCTGGCGGGCGTTTCGCTCGACGTGCATCCGGGCGAAGTCGTCGCCCTGGCCGGTGACAACGGCGCCGGCAAGTCGACCCTGATAAAGGCGGTCTCCGGGGTCTTCCAGCTGGACAATGGCGAGATCGAGCTCGACCAGCGTCGCGTTTCCTTTTCCTCGCCGCAGGAGGCGCGCGACAACGGAATAGAGACCATCTACCAGGACCTCGCGCTCGCCGACAATCTCTCGATCGGCGCCAACATCTTCCTCGGCCGCGAGCCGATGAAGAAGCTGTTCGGTTTCCTGCCGGTGATCGACCGAGCCAAGATGTCCGAAGCCGCGAAGCGGACGATGGAGACCCTGGAGTTCCATGTCACGCGGCTCGATGCGCCCGTCGCGGCGTTCTCGGGCGGGCAGCGCCAGGCGGTCGCGATCGGCCGTGCGATATTCTGGAACGCGCGTCTCGTGATCATGGACGAGCCCACCGCCGCGCTCGGCGTACCCGAGCAGCGCAAGGTCATTTCGCTGATCCAGTCGCTGAAATCCGCCGGCAAGGGCATCATCTTCATCTCGCACAACTTGCGCGACATTTTCGAAGTGGCCGACCGCATCGTCGTCTTCCGCCGCGGCGAGAACGCGGGCGAACGCAACCCCGGCGAGACGAGCGCGGACGAAATCGTACGCCTCATGGTCGGCAAGTAGCGCTGCGATCTCTCATTGCGAACGCAGCCAAGCAATCCAGCGGCCGCGTCACGCAGCCCCCGGGTTGCTTCGTCGCGTCACTCATCGCAATGGCGATTCAGATCGATCGGTCGCTGCTAGCTAGCGCCGTTCCCCGAGCCGCGGGTCCGCCCCACTATCGCGAACCTCTTGCCCGCCCGCGATTTCCGCCAGCCGCCGTTCCTCCTCCGCGCTCAGCGCCGGCGTTGGCG
>JBAQGU010000740.1:0-8204 GCA_049287975.1 Roseiarcus sp. | reverse complement strand
GCAATTTGACCATCACGGGCGGCGACAAGACGAACGGGTAGAGATCCGGTTGCCCCATGCTGCGGTTCAATCCGTTGATCGCGACCGTGAGCGGCACCCATGCGCGGACCAGCTCCTCCGCGGAATTCGCTCGGTAGGGGTCGAAGCGCCAGTCGGTCCTCTGCTTTGCGCTCTGGAAACTCGCGTTGACGTTGATTCCGTAGGCCTGCGCCGTCTCCAACGCATCGACGATATGGATGTAGTGCGCCCAGGTCTCGGCGAAATCCTCCCAGGGATGCGAGGTCGCGTAGCGGCTGATGTAGGCGCTCTGCCAGTCGCCGGACGGCCCCGCCTGATGGTGACGCAACAGCGCCTGCGCATAATCCTGGCTCTCGTCGCCGAAAACGGCCCGAAAGGCGGGGATGCGGCCCTGGTCGCGAACCAGCCGATCCCAGTAATAATGTCCGATCTCATGACGAAAATGGCCGAGGAGCGTTCGATAGGTCTCGCCCATCGACACTCTTCGGTTCTCGCGCTCCGCATCGTCGGCTTCGACGACGTTCAGCGTGATGACGCCTTCGTCGTGGCCGGTCAGCACCTTGTTCGGAGAGCCGTCGGGATTTGTGGAGTCCTGCCGCAAATCGAAGACGAGACCGTGTTCCGGATCTTCGAATCGATCGGATGTCGGCAAGCGCCAGCGCAGCAGCGACCGGAAGAGGTAACGCTTCGCGAGTTCGATCTTCTGCCACCGTACGAGATTTTCCGGAACCGAAAGATTGGGGATGATCCTGTTGTGCCGGCAGGATTCGCAGAGCGCCGGCCCCCCCTCGCGGACCAGCCAATTGCAGACGCCATGGCGCGCGTTGTCGCACAGCACGTAGGTGCGGCTCGGATCCGCGAGCGCGTTCCACCGGCCATTGCCCCGCGGCTCCAACGCGGTCATTTCGAAGCGGTCTTGGATATAGCCGACGGTATCATGACAGTTCACGCAGACAGTGTTGTCGAAATGAACGGCGTTATGGCAGTTTTGACATTCGAAAAGTCGCATTTCCATTCCTTGCAATTCGCGCCCGTGACCTCGCGGCGCCGGCTAACCCGGGCTGTAACGCGCCCTTTCGAGCTTTGTTCCCGGAGAGCCTTTCACCCGCCCGTGACGCACGGCGGCGGAAGCCGCCGGACCCTGTAATTTCTGCGCCTTGCCTGAGGGCAGAAGGGTTCACAACCCGACGACGAACCAAAATGTCTTTCCCGCGTTACCGCTGAGGATTATCTTGCCGGGAGATCCTGCAGGGGGCGTCTATGGCCAGCCGAAAGAAACTTTCGACCTATGTTTCGAAGCGCGATTTCGCGAAGACCTCCGAGCCGAGCGGGGAAAAACAGGTCGCCCCCGCGAACCGCCGGCGCTTCGTCATTCAGAAACATGACGCCCGTCGCCTGCACTATGATTTGCGACTCGAGCTCGATGGGGTTTTCAAGTCGTGGGCGGTCACCAAGGGCCCCTCGCTCGACCCCCACCAGAAGCGCCTCGCGGTCGAAGTCGAAGACCATCCTCTCGATTACGGCGATTTCGAAGGAACGATCCCTGAGGGAGAGTACGGCGGCGGCACGGTCCAGCTCTGGGATCGCGGATATTGGGAACCGGAAGGCGACAGTTCGCCCGAGAAAGCGCTCGCCGGCGGCGACCTGAAATTCACGCTTCATGGCGCCCGCCTTCACGGCAGCTGGGTCCTCGTGCGCATGAAGCACGATCGGACGCACGGCAAACGCACGAACTGGCTGCTGATCAAACATCGCGACGCGGAAGCCGGGGAGGACGATGGTGACGCTGTGCTCGCGGAGGACCGCTCGGTCGCCTCGGGACGGACGATGGCCGCCATAGCCGCACGCAAGGGAAGGGGACCCAAGCCGTTCATGCTCCCGGGCGCGGGGCAAGGAGATCCGAGCGCGGTTTGGGACAGTCGCCCCGTCGCGGGGGCGCCGAAATCGAAGCCCGCGCGTGCGGCGGTCGTGAAGACCAAGCCAGCCGCGAATCTGCCCGATTTCATCGATCCGGAACTTTGCCAAAGCGTCGAGCGCCCGCCGAACGGGGAGGGGTGGGTGCACGAAATCAAGTTCGACGGCTATCGCGTTCAGATGCGCGTCGAGGCGGGGCGGGTCTCGCTAAAAACCCGAAAGGGTCTCGACTGGACGGAAAAGTTCGGCGCCATCGCGAAGGCGGCGGCCGAATTGCCCGACGGGATCATCGATGGCGAGATCGTTGCGCTGAATGCGGAGGGCGTTCCGGATTTCGCGGCGCTGCAGGCGGCGCTTTCCGAGGCCAAGACGAACGACTTGATATTCTTCGCCTTCGATCTCCTGTTTGAAGGCGGCGAGGATTTGCGGCCGCTCCCGCTCTCCGAGCGCAAGGATCGCCTGCGGATCATCCTGGACGCGCGAGCCGGCTCATCCCTGATACGTTATGTCGACCATTTCGCGACCGGCGGGGACGCTGTGTTGCGTTCCGCATGCAAGCTTTCCCTGGAAGGCATCGTCTCGAAGAGGCTGGATGCGCCCTACCAATCCGGCCGCGGCGGAAACTGGACCAAAGCCAAATGCCGCGCCGGGCATGAAGTGGTGATCGGCGGATGGACGACGACAGACGGCAAATTCCGGTCTCTCCTCGTCGGATTCCATCGCGGCGATCACTTCTGCTATGTCGGCCGGGTGGGGACGGGTTTCGGAGGGGCGAAGATCGGGACGCTGCTTCCGCGCCTAAAGGCCGCATCGGCCGCGAAGTCGCCGTTCTCGGGAATTGGCGCGCCCCGCGGCGGCCCCGACATCCATTGGACCCGGCCGGAACTCGTCGCGGAGATCGAGTTTGCGGGCTGGACCAGCGACGGCATGGTAAGGCAGGGAGCCTTCAAAGGTCTCCGGGAAGACAAGCCCGCCGCGGAGGTGGAAACCGAGCAACCGGCAAAGGCGGCGACGACCAATGTGCCTGCGCCCGCGAAATCCGTAACAACCGATCCGCCGGCGCCAGCGACCGCCAAGAGCGCGGGGAAACCCTACATCATGGGTGTCTTGATTTCGCACCCGGATAAAGCGCTCTGGCCCGACGCCGGCGATGGCGAGCCGGTGACGAAGCTCGACCTCGCGCGCTATTACGAAGCCGTCGGCCCCTGGATGATCCGACATCTCGAGGGACGCCCTTGCTCGATCGTTCGGGCGCCCGACGGTTTCGCCGGTGAAAAGTTCTTCCAACGTCACGCGATGCAAGGCACATCGAATCTGCTCGAGCTCGTGACCATATTCGGCGACCATAAGCCGTATCTGGAGATCGATCGCGTCGAGGGTTTGGCGGCGGTCGCGCAGATCGCTGGGCTGGAGCTTCATCCGTGGAATTGCCAACCCAAGAACTACGAAGTCCCTGGGAGGCTGGTGTTCGATCTCGATCCCGGCCCCGATGTCGCATTCGGCGACATAGTGGCTGCCGCACAGGAAATTCGGCAGCGGCTGGAGGCTCTCGGCTTGGTGAGCTTTTGCAAGACGACGGGCGGCAAAGGGCTGCATGTCGTCACGCCACTCGAAGAATCGAAGAGACAAGAAATCACATGGCCGACCGCCAAGGAATTTGCCCAGGAGGTTTGTCTGCGGATGGCGCGGGACAGCCCCGAGCACTTCGTCGTCAATATGGCCAAGAACGTCCGTGCAGGCCGTATCTTTCTCGATTATCTCCGCAACGATCGCATGGCGACCGCGGTGGGTCCGCTCTCGCCGCGCGCCCGGCCCGGCGCTACGGTTTCGATGCCGCTCACGTGGGCGCAGCTCAAAGCCGATCTCGACCCGAAGCGCTTCACCCTCCGCTCGGCGCCGCCGTTGCTCGGCAAAACGAAACCATGGGCGGATTATTTCGATAGCGGACGGCCGCTCGGCGACGCGATCCAGCGGCTCGGCAGGACAAGAGCGGCGGCTCGAGACGCCAGCGCGATGTGACTGGCGGCTTCGCTGAGCCGATAAATCCGCACGCCTCGGCAAGGTGTGGTGGGGTGAACGCCTTCACAGCGCGCGACGGTTCATATGTTCTCGATGTTCAAGGCCGCTGCCGTATCGGCGCGAACTCGCCGAGTGAAATCTGCATCCTCAATCAGCGACACGCCATACGATGGGATGATCTCCCTGAGCTTGGGAAGCCAAGCGGTGTCGACCAATTCCTGCGGAAAGCATTTTTCCAAGACGCTTATCGCAATGAACGCTGCCGTCGACGCGCCCGGCGAAGCGCCGAGAAGAGCGACGAGCGATCGATCTTCCGCAGCTATCAGTTCAGTTCCGAACTCCAGCAATCCGCCGCGCTTGATGTCGGGCTTGATGATTTGAACCCGTTGCCCCGCGACCTGCAATCTCCAATCGTCAGCCTTGGCGTTCGGGTAATACTCGTCCAGAGCGGCCAGGCGATGACTCTCCGACTGAAGAAGTTGCCCGATGAGATATTCGGTAAGGCCGAAATCGTCGCGCGCAACCGAAAGCAACGGCTCGATATTGCTCAGCCGAACAGACTCGGGCAAATCGAGCAACGAGCCATGCTTCAAGAACCTGGTCGAAAAGCCGGCATAGGGGCCAAACAGCAACGAGTGTTGGCCGCCTATCACGCGTGTGTCGAGATGCGGCACTGACATGGGTGGCGACCCGACGGCGGCTTTTCCATAGACCTTGGCATGATGGCGCCTATTGACGCCAGGGTCGTCGCAGCGAAGCCAAATACCGCTGACAGGAAAGCCGCCGTATCCCCTGCCCTCAGGAATGCCGGACTTCTGAAGCAACGGCAGCGCGCCGCCTCCCGCCCCGATGAAAACAAACTTGGTCGTCACCGAACTCAGACCGCCGGTGCTCGCATCTTCGACCTCAACGCGCCAGCGGCCGCCTTCCGCACGATTTATGCCGGTGACTCGGCGCCGATAATGAACCGCAAATCCAGGAGATCGAACGAGATGATCTATCAGATGGTTGGTGAGCGCGCCGTAGTCGACGTCCGTGCCCGTGACGATCCGCGTCGCAGCCACGGGTTCGTCGTTCGTTCGCCCTTCCATCACCAGAGGCGCCCATTCGCCGATCCGATTTCTGTCGTCGGCGTATTCCATGCCGTGGTAGCAATGATGAGCCGACATGGCCTCGAACCTTTTTCTGAGGAACGAGACATTCTCGGCGCCCGTCACGAAGCTCATGTGGGGGACCGAGTGGATGAATGATTGGGGATCCTTGATCGACCCCTTCTTCACCAGGAAGGACCAGAATTGCCGCGACAAATCGAACTCGACATTGACCTCCAGCGCCCTTGATATGTCGACGCTCCCGTCCGCTCGCTGCGGCGTATAATTCAGCTCGCAATTGGCGGCATGGCCGGTCCCGGCGTTGTTCCAGGCTTCCGAACTCTCGAGCGCCGGCGCCTCGAGCGCTTCAAACTGCTCTATCCTGAGCGACGGCTCCAGCTCTCCAAGGAACACTCCAAGCGTCGCGCTCATGATGCCGGCCCCGATGAGAACGACATCTGCCTCCACGGTGGACTTATCAGGCATGCTGGTTTCTCCTTATTGCTTATGTCGTAATACTTCCGACTATCTCATTAACGGTTCGGTCAAGAAGAAGCGCGCTAGCGTTTACCTGCCCGAAACGGAACGGACGCACCTGGCTCGAGCACGACATACGCGCGCCGCCACGGTTGATCGTCGGTCAATCTCCAACTATGCCCGCTGCCGGTGGTATCCTCTGCGTACAGAATATCGCCGGAACGGATGAGAAAATGCTCACCGTCGCGTGTTTGGAAATCGAGCGTCCCGCTCAACGTTATGACCAATTGCACCGCGGGCGCCTCGTGCCAGGCGAACGCGCCGCCGGAAGCCGTCTCCTGAAAGGAGATCGTCTTCACCGCGGTCTTGCCGCTCAGCAGATCGCCGCGCTGACCGGGCTCGAGGTCTATGGCGCCTTCCTCGAAATGCGAGTTTCCGTCGTCTCCAGTCCATATCCGAACGCTTCGAATCATGTGTCCACTCCTTTCACTTTGCCGCTTTCGCGCCGCATCATCCGGCCCGGATTGCCAGGGGGGTTGGGCCGGCCGAAAGGGGACGGCCGTTTCCCGATCAATTACCCCCAGACAGATGCCGCCAGGGCAGATCGCCGAGTAGTTCCCAGAGTTTGTCCGCGGTCAGCTCTACGTTGCCGAGGCTGTCGGCTTCGATGCGAAAGTCAGTCGGTTCTCCGAGGCCATGAAGTCGTTTATCCGTTTTTCCGAGCCCACGGAACTTCAGCCTATTGCCGCTCGGCGGCCGTCGTAGGCAGCTGTTGCCCACTCTACATCGCACAAGTGGCAAAAACATAGCGCTAAACTTCCGACCGCGGCTAGAACAAATGCTCTAAAACTTTTCGAATCGTACTGCCGGAACCTGTCCGCTAGTCGTCAACTGCCGGACCCGAAATCGATGCCGCTGCTTGGCGTTCCGAGCCAAGCGTTTTGCTCGGCTCGGCAAGAGATCTAGTTGTGTGCGACGCAACTCGATATTCCACGGTGGTGAACGCCGGTCATGCTATGGTGGTGTGAACTCATACCTTGGTGTGAGCTGCGCTCGACCATCGGGTTTGCGCCGTATCCGGGCCGGCAGCTCGACGCCAACACGTCGATCCCGCTGTCAGCGCCCTTGCGTGCTCAGCAAACGTGTCGCGAGCCGCCTCATCTTCCGAGCGTCAACCAGCCGCTGCGTCGACGCTGAGCCTGGCGTGAATGAACGAGAAGATTGGCCTTCTCGACGACGAACGAACGTCGCTGGCAGCCGTCAAGGCGCCGCGATCAAGAATGCGAATCCTCTTGGCGCCGGAACTTGCGATCGCCCCTCGCTCTTCGAGAAGCGTCAAATAGCATTCGATTGTTCCTATGGGCAGCTCTAGATAGTCGGCGACTTCATCCAGCGATGCCGGGAGTTCGAACCAGCCTGGACCGAAATGTGACAGGCGGTCAGACATTTGAAGCAGGAAGGAGTTCACCTTTGCGGCCGCGTTCATTCGCAGCCGGGAGAACAGATGAAGCCGAGCTCGCGAAATCGCTTCGAGTTCCAGTTCACGAAGCGCTCGCCTCGCTTCCGAATCGACCTCGGCCAGGAACTCCACGCCCCAGCGCGGATAAACAGATACGATCGTGCCTTCGGCCGCGGCCTCGATAATGAGGTTCTCGTCGTCCGACGAAAAGAAACCACAGTAGTCTCCCGGGACCAAAATATCGATCGTTCGGCGAGATCCATCAGCGCGTATCAGGCGACGCCTCGCGGCGCCGCGGACGATGCGATACCAACAATCTGAAGGTCTCGATTCGTCACAAATGCGCTGATCCAAATCGTACCGAAACTCATGCGCCAGGCCGTCGAGATCGCGAAGCGGATGACTCAGCCGGATCGCGGCCTCGTGGCGCCCGTCGTCGCTTGGGAAAGACTGGGCTCGAATGGCGATCTGCATCATCCAACTCTCCTGTTTTTGTAAGAGGGGCAAAAGTCAAGGCGCTGTTGTAGACGCGGTCGCTGACCGCGTGGGTTCTGCTTGGTCGATACTCGGAAAACTAGGCGCTCTACGAGGGCCGCGCTCAGCGAGCGCGGCTACAATTTCGCGTCCGCCCGGACTTTTGCCCCTCTTGCTCCTGTTTGTCGTAACATCATGAGAAAAACGAGAGATCGGCGCCCCGGCGGGGCGCATCTCTCTTTCAGCATCTTACGGCACGCCGCCACGCGCCTGGGGGAGCTCCCGTCAGCTTCGAAAAGACCTTCGTGAGATGACTTTGGTCGGAGAAGCCGCACGCGAGCGCTATGTCGGAGATCGCCGATTCCGATTCGGTCAGCAGCCGCTTGGCGTTTTGGACACGGCGCCGCATGAGCCAAACGTGCGGCGACTGCCCGGTCGTCTTCTTGAATGCGCGCGCGAAATGACTACGCGAAAGCCTGCATTCGTTGGCGAGTTCGACAAGCGAAACGTCGCTCTCGATTCGTTCGTTCATGAGGTCTTTCGATCGGCGCTCCTGCCATGGCGCCAACCCGCCGCGGCATGCAATCGATGGCGCTCTCATGCCGCCGTAGGTTTGAGCGAAATGAGTCTTCAGTGCGAATACCGCATGGTCCAGGAACAGCATGCTGGTGTGTTTCGGGTTTTCCAGCGCGGGGAGAATCGTCAACCCCAAATGGTTTGTGACGGGATCGATTTCCCCATGCGGACACGAC
>JBAQGU010000739.1:0-4171 GCA_049287975.1 Roseiarcus sp. | reverse complement strand
CGGTTGCGGAGCGGCGGGCGCGGGCGCCGTCGGCGCGCTGGGCTCCGGCGACCGGTCGCGCATACTGATCGAAGCTTGCGTCACGTTTCTAATCCCCGGCGTTCAATTCGGTCTTGATATTGGCCTTGATTCGTTCGAGGCCCGCGGTCAGCTGGGCGATCTGGTCCGCGCCGAGGCCCGCAAGAGCCTTGCCCAGCATCTCTTCGCCGAGCGCCCCGAGTTTTTCCAAGGTGGGCGTTGCTTTCTCCGTCAAATACAGGCGATTCGCGCGCCGGTCCGTATCGTCGTCGCGGCGCTCGACGAGGCCGCCCGCGCTCAGCTTGTCGATCAGGCGCGCCAGCGTGATCGGCGCCAGGTCCAGCGCCTCGGCCAGTTCGCTCTGATTGACGCCCTCGCAACGTTGAAGACGCACCAGCACCGCCCATTGCGCGCGGGTCGTGTTCAATTCGCGAGCGCGCTGGTCGGCGTAGGTGCGCAAGAACCTCGCGGCGTCGTTCAGCGCGAAACCGAGCTCGCGGGCAGGGGAAAAGGGCATTCAGCCTGACTCGCTTATAGTATGCCGGCTTGAAATACGAGAATTCACATGGACGCTGCAAGGGCGCCGCGCGATATCCCTGCGGCAGGCTGCGCCTTCAACTCCCACGATACGTCGAGTAGCTCCACGGCGTCGCCACCAGCGGCACGTGGTAGTGCGCATCGGGATCGGCGATCGCAAAACGGATGGGCACGACATCGAGGAACGGCGGATCGGCCGTCGCTTCGCCGGAACCGCGAAAATACTCGCCGACGTGAAACGAGAGTTCGAAAACCCCGGCGCGTGCGTCCGCGGCGGCTATCAGCGGCGCGTCGGTCCGCCCGTCGGCATTCGTGCGCGTTCTCGCCACCAAGGTGCGAACGCCCTCCGGTCCCAAGACGTGCAATTCGATCTCGACGCCGCTGGCGGGGCGTCCTCGCGTCGTGTCGAGGATATGTGTGGTGAGACCGGCCATGCGGATTCCTCGTTGCGAGGAAGATCATCTACCGGAATCGTTTCTGCTTTGGTAGCGTCCGCGACCGATATTCACCATATGTCATGCGTTGGCGGCATGCCAGTAGCGCGGGTCCGCCATTGCCAACGAACCGCGCGCGTGACAAAGATTCGCCGCGATTAGGGCTGGCGAATGATGCTGGCCCGGCGACGGGAGGGCCCTATGTCTGAGGACGTGAAAGGCGACGAGGCCGAAGCGCAGGAGTGGCTGGACGCGCTGGACTCGGTCGAGGCCTTCGAGGGACTGGAGCGCGTCGACGCCCTGCTCGAGTCCGTCGTGACCTCGGCCCGCCGCAAGGGGGCCAAACTTCCGTTCGCCGCCAACACGGCCTACGTCAACACCATCCACCCGGACGAGCAGCCCGCCCATCCGGGGGATCGCAAGCTCGAAGCTACGATCCGTCGCTACATTCGCTGGAACGCGGCGGCGATCGTGCTGCGGGCCAACAAGGAATCTTCGGAGCTCGGCGGCCATATCGCGAGCTTCCAGTCGGCCGCGACGCTCTATGACACCGGGTTCATGCATTTCTGGCGCGCCCCCGACGAATCGCACGGCGGCGACCTCGTCTATTTCCAGGGCCACAGTTCTCCCGGCATCTACGCCCGCGCCTTTCTCGAGGGTCGGCTGAGCGAAGATCAACTGCTCAATTTCCGGCAGGAGGTCGGCGGCAAGGGGCTGCCGTCCTATCCGCATCCCTGGCTGATGCCCGACTTCTGGCAGTTCCCCACCGTTTCGATGGGCCTGGGGCCGTTGATGGCGATCTATCAGGCCCGCTTCCTCCGCTATTTACAGGGCCGCGGGATCGCCGACACGCGCGGGCGCAAGGTCTGGTGTTTTTGCGGCGACGGCGAGATGGACGAGCCGGAGTCGCTGGGCGCGATCTCGCTCGCCGGGCGGGAGAAGCTCGACAACCTCATTTTCGTCATCAACTGCAATCTGCAGCGTCTCGACGGTCCGGTGCGCGGCAACGGCAAGATAGTTCAGGAGCTGGAAGCCGACTTCCGCGGCGCCGGCTGGAACGTGATCAAGTGCCTTTGGGGCTCCAACTGGGATCCGCTGCTCGCCCGCGACAAGGACGGCAAACTCCGTCAATTGATGTACGAGTGCGTCGACGGCGAATACCAGGACTTCAAGTCGAAGGATGGCGCTTATATCCGCAAGAACTTCTTCGGCCGCCATCCCGAGACCGCCGCGATGGTCGCGGACTGGACCGACGACCAGATTTGGGCGCTGACGCGCGGCGGCCATGATCCGATCAAGGTCTACGCCGCCTATAAGGTGGCCGCCGACCACAAGGGCCAGCCGACCGTCATTCTCGCTAAGACCGTGAAGGGCTACGGTATGGGCGAGGCGGGCGAAGGTCAGATGGTTGCCCACCAGCAGAAGAAAATCGGCGAACACGCACTGAAATCTTTCCGCGATCGCCTTCAGGTTCCCATTTCGGATGAGGAGATTTCGAAAGTCCCGTTCCTGACGCTGCCGAAAGACAGCGAGGCGATGAAGTATCTACAGGAACACCGCACGTCGCTGGGCGGCTCGTTGCCGACCCGCCGCCGCACCAGCGCGCCGCTCGAAATTCCGCCGTTGTCCGCGTTCGACGCGCTGCTGCACGCGACCGCCGAGGGCCGCGAGATTTCCACGACGATGGCGTTCGTGCGCATCCTCACGACGCTGCTCCGCGACAAGGCGATCGGGCCGCGGATCGTCCCGATCGTTCCCGACGAGAGCCGCACCTTCGGCATGGAAGGGCTGTTCCGGCAGATCGGCATTTTCAGCCAGGAGGGCCAGCTCTATCGGCCGCAGGACGCCGATCAGCTGATGTACTATCGCGAGGATCCGAAGGGACAGATCCTGCAAGAGGGCATCAACGAGCCCGGCGCGATGGCCTCGTTCATCGCCGCCGGCACCTCCTATTCGACGTCCAACGTGCCGATGATCCCGTTCTACGTCTATTATTCGATGTTCGGGTTCCAGCGCATCGGCGACTTGGCCTGGGCCGCGGGGGACATGCGCACGCGCGGCTTCCTGATCGGGGGAACTTCGGGACGCACGACCTTGAACGGCGAGGGGCTGCAACACGAGGACGGCCATAGCCACGTGCTCGCCTCGACGATCCCGAATTGCGTCGGCTACGACCCGACCTATGCCTACGAAGTCGCCGTCATAATCCGCTCCGGCCTACAGCGCATGTATGTCGACAACGAGGACGTCTATTTCTACATCACCACGCTGAACGAGAATTACCCGCACCCGGCGATGCCGGAAGGCGCGGAGGAGGGCATTCTCAAGGGGATGTACAAGCTCCGTACGGTCGAGGCCGATGGCGACAACCCCACGCTCAAGACGCGCCTGCTCGGCTCCGGCGCGATCTTGCGGGAAGTCGAGGCGGGGGCCGATCTGCTGGCCAAGGATTTCGGCGTCTCCAGCGAAATCTGGAGCGTGACCAGCTTCACCGAACTCCGCCGCGACGGTCTCGACACCGAGCGTTGGAACATGCTGCATCCGGAAGAGCCCGCTCGTGTGTCCTATGTCGCGCAAGCGCTGGGCAAGGGCGTCGGACCGGTGATCGCGGCGACCGACTACATCAAGACGATCCCCGACGGCATCCGGCCCTACGTGCCCGCGCGATTCAGGGCGCTCGGCACCGATGGTTTCGGGCGCTCCGACTACCGCAGAAAACTGCGGGCCTTCTTCGAGGTCGACCGCTATCACGTTGCGGTCGCGGCGCTGAAGGCGCTCGCCGACGATCAGTTGCTGCCGGCCAGGCGCGTATCCGAGGCGATCGCGCGATATCAAATCGATCCCGAGCGGGCGAGCCCCGCGCGAAGCTGAGCAGCTTCGCGAATTCGATCCCGAAGACGCTCGCGCGAAGGAGAAGCTGGCGTGGCGAAAATCGAAGTCAAAGTTCCCGACATCGGCGATTTCAAGGACGTGCCGATCATCGAGATCCTGGTCAAGCCGGGTGAGTCGGTCAAGGCCGAGCAATCCTTGGTGACCCTGGAGTCGGACAAGGCGACGATGGACGTGCCCGCGCCGGCTTCCGGCGTCGTCGGCGAGATTCTCGCCAAGATCGGCGACAAGGTCTCGATGGGCGTCCGGTTGCTGACGCTGGAAGAGGAGGGCGCCGCCGCGCCGGCTCCGGC
>JBAQGU010000738.1:0-3296 GCA_049287975.1 Roseiarcus sp. | reverse complement strand
CGTTTAAGTTGCATCCAAGGGCCGGGAGCGAGGCGAAGCGGCGGCTCGCGAACCCGATCGGACGCGAGGCCGCCTCCGGCCGATGGCGCGGGATTCACGCTGAAAGCTCGGGCGCGCGCCCGGTCTCACATCATCTTGGCGAAGGATCGGCCCTTGACGAGCTTCTGGTTCTCGAAGATCGATCCCTGGTGAGGCGCCGGCGGATACGGCATGCGCACCGGCACATCTCGCAGGCGCGGCTCCAGCGTCGGCTTGCCGCGCAACATCTTCGCGTTGAAGCTCTCGAGGTCCTGGAACCAATCGGAACGCAGCGGCCACGCGTCGGCGGCGACATATCCGAACAGCAGCAACGGCCGGTCGCGATCGGAGAGGTTGTCTCTCGAGCCATGCACCAGGCGGACGTGATGCATCGTGATGCTGCCGGCTTTGCCGGTGATCGGCACGGCCTCGCGGATATCGAGGCCCGCCGCGGCGGGGTCGATCGCGCCGGCGAAGTACCCGTCATAGTGGTGGTCGAACACGGGCCCCTGATGCGAGCCGGGGATCATCAGCAGGGGACCGTTCTCCATGGTGCAATCCTCGATCATGACGCCGACCTCGAGGATATCGTCGTTGGTGTGGGGATAGAAGGCCCAATCCTGGTGCCACTCGACCGGCTCGCCGCCGCGCGCCGGCTTGATGTTGAGCTTGGTGTGGTCCATGCGCAAATCCGGTCCGATGAGTTGGGAGACGAGGTCCATGATCTGCGGCGACCTCAGTAGATTGTTGTAGACCTCGCCATTGATGTGTGGGTCCTTGATCCGACGAACCCTGGGATTGCGAGGCGTATGCGCGTCTTCGAGATCATAGACCGCATCGCTCGCCGTAACCTCGCGCGATTTTTCGATCAGTTCGGCGAGCTTCGCGCGCGCCTTCGCCAGAACATCCGGGCCGACGACGTCGGGAACGACGAGGTAGCCGATTTCGCGGTAGGATTCGATTTGTGCGGTAGTCAGCATGTGTTCCTCCAACTTTGTCTATGAACGGATCATCCGGCGAAGCCAGGTCGCGGCAGCCCCTTCACGCCGGGCTTCAGGGCGAATATGCCGCCGGCCTGCGGCTGCTCGGCGAGTTCCTGTTCCGTCAGATGCAGCCGGGACGTGGTGACATAGAGGGTATCGAGATCGTCGCCGCCGAAGGCGCAGCAGGTGACGCGACTCGCCGGAATGGCGATGACGGCGTCGACGGCGCCGTCGGGCGCAAAGCGGATCAACGAACCGCCTTCCCATCGCGCGTTCCAGACGTATCCCTCCGCATCGACAGTCGCGCCGTCGGGGAAGCCGAGACTATCCGGATTGGCGAAGACCCGTTTGTTCGAGATCGCGCCGAGCTCGAGGTCGAAATCGTAGGCGTGGATGGCGCCGAGCAGGGTATCGGCGAAATACATCGTCCGATGATCGGGGCTCCAGCAGGTCGCGTTCGAGATGCCGACGCCGCCTTCCATCGGTACGATCCGCAGATCCGGCTCGACCTTGTAGAGCACGCCTGTCGATTGCTCGATGTCCATGTACGCGCCGTCGGCTGCGACGTTGTTCTGCATTGTGCCGAACCAGAAGCGGCCCTTGCCGTCGACGCCGCCGTCATTGGCCCGATTCCCCGGTCGGTCCGCTTCGGGCGCGGCGACCCGCATCAGCTTCGCGTCGCGCGGATCGAACACGTTCAGGCCGTGGTGCGAGGCGACGAGCAGCGTGCCGTCGCGGCGTTTCGCGAGCGAGGTGATCATCTCGGGCATCGGCCACTTGTCGTGCTTGCCGGTTTCGGGGTCCCATCGGTGCAGGAACGACGGCATCGGCACGTCGACCCAGTAGAGCGCTCGCTCGATCGGACACCAAAAAATTCCCTCGCCCAACTTGTCGCGGCAGTCCAGGACGCAACTGACCTCGGCATTGACCCGCGTCATCGTACGCCCTCCTCGTCTGTCCGCTCGACCCGTCCGCTTTTCGCCGAGCGCAGCATCGCCTCCACCACCTCGACCGAGCGTAGGCCGACGGTCGCGTCGGCGCAATTCTCAACGTCCTTGCCGAAGCACAGATCGACGAAGCGGTTGACCGGCTCGACACAGGTGTAAGCCAAGTCGCCCGCGGGGATGGCGACGTCCAAGTCGCCGCCGTCGGACCGCCGCAGGCTGAGCCGCTCCCGCTCGACGTCCAGCAGCAGCATGCCGTCGTCGCCGAAGATGCGGATGTCCACCTGGAAGGATCCGCCGGCGGGAACCGTCGCCGAGCCCGACAGCGCGCCGGTCGCATCGCCGGCGAAACGCACCACCGCCGCATCATAGAGATCGGCGCCGAGCTCGGATCGGCCGACGAAGGCGAACACATCTTGCGGCACGAGATCGGTTACGTAGAACAAGCCTCCCAAGAGGTGCACGAGCTGCCCCCAGCCGTATCCGCCGGTCTTCGGGTTGGCCCAGGTTACCGGGTCGGGCTGGAACATCTCCTTCTCGGTTCCGGCCAGGATCGATCCGGTCATCAGGTCGCCGACCGGCGAGGCCATCTGCGCGCTGACGTGCCGGATGCGACCGATGCGTCCGCCGCTCACGAGTTCGCGCGCCTTGGCGAAAGACGGCTTGAAGTTCCAGCCGTAGGGAACGAGGACGTGACGACGCTTGGCGCGAGCGAGAGCGGCGATGGCGCGCGCCTCGGCGGCGCTGACGGTCATCGGCTTCTCGATGAGAACATGCAGGCCCCTTTCCAATGCCGCGATCGCGTGGGCGCCGTGCAGGCTGTGCGGCGAGGCGACGACGAGCGCGTCCATCGGCGCCTCGTCGAGCATCGCGGCGAAATCTTCCGTGCCGTAGGGGATGCCGAACACCGATTGCACTTTTGCGAGTTCGGCGCGGCCGAGGCGGCAAACCGCGACCAGGTCCACGTCGGAGCGGGATTTCAGGACGGGCAGGTGGTTGGCGACCGCCCACCAGCCCGCGCCCACGACGCCGACACGCAACTTGCCGCTCATGCGCATTCTCCGGAAATTGCCCCCTCTCCCGCATGCGGGAGAGGGTTGGGGTGAGGGCCGGCGGCGAGAGGCAAGCCTTGACCGAAGGCCCTCATCCGGCCCTTCGGGCCACCTTCTCCCGCGAGCGCGGGAGAAGGGCGTCTTTGTTCTGCTCGCTCATCCGTAACGCCGCGTCTGGTATTCGGCGATGACCACGGCGGCGATCAGCAGCACGCCCTTGGCGACCATTTGATAGAACGTCGGTACGCTCGTCAGGATCATGCCATTGTTGAGCACGCCGATGATGAGCACTCCGAGCA
>JBAQGU010000737.1:0-2546 GCA_049287975.1 Roseiarcus sp. | reverse complement strand
GCCGCCATGTCTCCACCTTCAAGGTCTTGCGCTTGCCGGCGGGGACGAAGACGTCGAGATATTTCGGGTCGGCCGCGACGCCCTCGACCGGGCCCTTCTTTCCCCAGAAATCGCCAGAGATGATCTTCACCTTGACGCCGTCGTCGTCGACCACTTCGGGAATGTCGCGCCCCCCGATGTCCTGATAGCGCGGTTTGGTCATCTTGAGGCTCGAAGGCAGGTTCGCCCAGAGCTGGAAGCCATGCATCCGGCCGGAGGCGTCGCCCTCGGGCATCTCCTGGTGGAGAATGCCGCGCCCGGCGGTCATCCATTGCACGCTGCCGGGGCCGAGCACGCCGCGATTGCCGAGGCTGTCGCCGTGAGTGACGCTGCCCGAAAGCACGTAGGTGATCGTCTCGATGCCGCGATGGGGATGCCAAGGAAAACCCGCGCTATAGTCGCTGGGATCCTCGGCGCGAAAGTCGTCCATCAACAAGAACGGATCGAATTCGGCCGTGTCTCCGAAGCCGAACGCGCGCCGCAGCCGCACGCCCGCGCCCTCCAGGGTGGGCCGAGATTCGGTGACCGATTTGACGGGACGGATCGACATCGGAGTTTCTTTCGGTGAGGAGCGCTGCCCTATTTGGGGGCGGACGCTGCGGACGTCCAGAGGGAGGCGGGCGCGGCGGGCGCGCTCGGGGGCGTGAGGGCGATAATTTTCCAGTTTCGTGGAATTTCAAGGCTTTGCGAGCCGGAAAATTTTCCCTCTCTACGATTCACCGACCTTCGCAAGCCGCGCTGGCTGCCTCAGTGTCGGGGGAGCGAGGACGTCCTTTGCAGAGCAGACCGCTTACGCCTATTTATACTATTTAATCATGTTGTAATGCGACCTAATGCGCGCAGCGCCGCGGCGGGCCGTTTCGGAAGAGAGCGCGGCTGGAGCTGCCACGCGTCTCGACTGCGAAACAAAGCGTCGTCGGCGCAGCAAGGCGGATGGCGGGTTAATGCGCGTCCAGAGGGCAACGGACTGGAATGGAGTGGTATGTCTCGGCCCCCGCGACGGCTTCGAGCGGGTCCCCAAGGCGGGAATGGGAGAAGGGCGCATCGGCGTCACTTCCCTAGCGCCGCGATCTGCGCGTCGAACCAGGCGAGGTCCTGCTTCCATTGCGCGAAATCGGGATGATCCGCGACGAGCTTGGCGATGATCGCGCGGCCGGCGTCGAGCGCCGCGCGGGCTTCTGCGGGCTGGTTCGCTTTCAGATCAACATAGGCGATGTGCTCGTAGGCTTGACCGAGAGCGCGCTGCCATTCCGCGTCACCGGGATCCGCCTTGGCGAGGCGGTCGCAGATGGTGAGGCTGTCGGAATAGGCTTGAGGGCGGCGGCGAGATCGCCCTGGGCGACCTGGACGTCGCCGACTTTTTCGCAGAATATAGCGAGATCGTGCTGCCATTCCGCGTTGCTGGGATCGGCCTTGGAGAGACTTTCGCTGGTCGACCGCACGGCCAGATACGAAGTGAGAGCGTCAGCGAGATCCCTTGGGCAACCCGAACGTCAGCGACGTTGCTCTGAGAAATGAAGAAATCGCGCTGCATCCTGCGTTGCCGGGATCGGTCTTGGCGAGGCGGTCCGCGATGGCGAGGCTGTCGGAATAGGATTTGAGAGCGGCAGAGAGGTCGCCTTGGGCGACCTGTACCTTTCCGACCTTATTGTAAGAGACAGAGAGATCGCGCTGCCATCCGACGTTGCCAAGATCGGCCTTGGCGCGGCGGTCGCGGATGGCGAGGCTGTCCTGGTAGGCGGCCATGCGAAGAATTTGGGGTCGAGCCCCGCCTTGTCGGGCCCGCGCTTCAACCGCCTGAGGCCGTCCTTGCTTCTCCTCGTGCGAGCCGGGAAGCTGCGTCTGCAACAGCACGCCGTCCTGCCCGCCGGTCTCGTCGACCGCCTGCCATGTGCCTTTCAGCTCTGGAGGCAGGTCTGCAATCGACTTGCCCGGATCGATCACGACGGCGAACAGCTTCTTGTTGAGCGCGCGCGCGAGCGCGTATTCGCGCAGGCGCCAGCCCGAGGCGAGCAAGTTCGCCGAAACGAGGAAGATCACCGCCTCGCAGCGGTTCGCCTGCTCGTGCAGCGCCCGCTCTCACCGCTCGCCCGCGGCGATGCCGCGCTCGGGGTCGAGATCGAGGAAGACGTCGTCCCAGGCCTCGCGCGCGAGCCAGTCGCGCAAGGCGACGGCCTCGAAATTGTCTCTGGACGAGTGGCTGAGGAAGATGCTGGACATCGGGGCCGGCTCGCGCGTGCGGGCGCGAGTAAATCACGTCGCTCGAGCCCGGTGAAGCGAGGCCAAGGCCATTTTCGTCATAGCCACGTCTACGAATGGCCGGGCGGCCTGTCGCAAGTGGGGCGGCGGAATTGTGCGATCTCGTCGCTGCGCTCGCGATGACGGGCGCCGTCCGAATATTTCGGAAAAAAGATCTTTTCTGAAAAAGAAAATAAATGGTGCGGTCTTCGGATAGGCCCGCTTCCTGCATGCGGGTCGCCGGAGCCGATCCACAACAACAAGTTACT